>QKCF01000209.1 GCA_003246935.1 Sunxiuqinia sp.
GGGAAGCCGATTGGCATTTCCCAGCCAGTTTGACAAGAAGAGGCGAGAGGTCTTTTTGGAAGGAGAAGCTTATTTCGAAGTGGCTCACAACGAAGATCAGCCATTTATTGTAAATACAGAGGCTGTGGCGGTGAAGGTATTGGGGACAAAATTCAACCTGTCTGCTTATCGCGGAGATTCGTTTGCCGAGACAACTTTATTGGAAGGTAAGGTTGTGATGAAAGATCAGTCATCGAACAAATTATTCTCCAAGGAGACCGTTCTTCAGCCCAATCAACGTGCTACTTTCAATAAAGAGAGCAACAAGTTCGTCCTTAAAAATGAACCCGATGCGGATCTTTCCATTGCCTGGATCGAAGGTTGGCTTGAATTCCACCAAAAACCATTGGACCTCGTGATATCGAAATTGGAACGTTACTACAATGTGCAGTTCAAGGGGGAAGATAATATGAACATTGGACTAAATGAACTTGGTGGAAAAGCAACTAAAGTACTGATATCCGGGAAGCTTGACTTAAAAAACTCGTTGGAACAAGTACTCCTGGTTCTGTCTGATGTGAGCGGGTTTCAATATCAAATCGGTGGAAATCAGATAAATATGCAAATGAAACCAAACTAAGAAAATAAAATAAAAAAGTCGGCAAGTCTGCCAACTTACCGACTGACGTAGCTGAAAACTACGATTGTTAAATCTAAACAGTTCAAAATTATGAAAAAAAATCGTACAGGGAAGTACTTCTCCGGAAGGGGTATGTCCGAAATTTTGCTGAAAATGAAATTTCTAACTCTATTTTTGTTAATATCGTTGGTCTCGTCTGCGGCTAGCAGTTATTCGCAACAGACAAAATTTAGTTTCAAACTAAATCAAGTTACGATAAGTGAAGTTTTTCAGGAAATTGAACAAAACAGTGAATTCATATTACTCTATAACGAAGGACAATTGGATGTCAATCGGCACGTGAGCGTAAATGTCGAAAACGGGAATATTGAAGCCGTTTTGAAGCAGGTGCTCGAAGGCAGTGGTACAACCTATAAGATATACGATCGCCAGATTGTTATTACACCGGTGGAAAATACGGAACCACGCATTCTTCCAACCGAGCAGAAAAAGGAAAAGGAAATCAAGGGGACAATCAAAGACGATAAAGGTAATCCTGTACCTGGTGCCACGGTGATTGTGAAGGGCACAACCATTGGTACAATTACCGACCCGGACGGTAACTTTGTGCTGGACGTCCCGGTTGATGCGCAAACACTTTCAATTTCGTTTGTGGGTTTCGAGGCGCAGGAAATTGCGATTGGCACAAAAACAACCTTTCAGGTGGTCATGAAGGAATCCACCCAAGGGGTTGATGAGGTAATTGTGACCGGTGTGTTTGACGCACGTAGTCGTATGGAAGCTTCGGTTGCTATTACTGCGATAAAATCGCAGCAAATTGAACAGCTTGCCGTAACCAGTGCCGGCGATTTGCTGAAGAATGTTCCCGGTGTTTTCGTCAACACGTCGTTGGGCGAGATCCGAAATACAGTATATTCTCGTGGTGTTTCTGTCGGATCTAACGATGGAGAATCGGGATACTATTATGTGTCGATGCAGGAAGATGGATTGCCGGTAACCAACGCAACTTTTGGTAACTATGGGCCTGATTATTACTTACGTCCCGACGCAACGCTGGGCAGACTGGAAGCTGTTCGCGGAGGAACTGCCTCAATTTTAGGAAATAATGCTCCGGGTGGAATTTTCAACTACGTATCGAAAACCGGTGGTGAAAAATTTGAGGGGGAAGTTCGTGCTAAGTATGGTTTGGAAGGAAATGGACGCAATCCGTATTATCGTGCTGATTTCGATTTAGGAGGATCGCTTGATCCGGAAAAGACTTTGCGCTACAATGTTGGTGGTTTTTACCGCCGTGCCGATGGTGCCCGCTATCCCGGTTATCCGATGAATGAAGGAGGACAGATTAAAGCAAACCTGGTGAAGATGTATGGAAGCGGAAGCATTAAATTCTATGTCAAATACTTGAACGACAAAAATGCCTGGTTTGAATTCCTGCCTTCGGTTGATTTCGATAATCCTCGTTTGGCAGATGGCGTTAAGCAACATCATACCGTGTTGATTCCTCCGGTTACGGCGGATTTGCGGGTGAATCAAACCGACAAGATTGTGCACTTCGACTCTACTGACAAGATCCATTCCATGGATAAATCGTTCGGTATGAACTGGGAACAACGCTTCGGTGAAGGTTGGAAAATCGACAACAAGATGCGCTATTCTATGAAAAGTTCAAACTGGAATACTACCGCGGTTGCTTATCCGATCGCAGTCGATAACCTGATTTTCCATGCCATTGCCGGTACTTTAGGCCATTTCGGAACCTATTCATTTAATGACCTGAAGACCGGAGCTTCGCTGGGGAAAGTATTACAAGCGCCTAACATTATTGACGGGCATTTTGCCGGATTCAATTTTACGATGCTGGAGAGTAATTTTCCGGGAGAAGGTATTCAGGCTAATTCTTTGTTGATGAACCCAGTGGTATATCTTGAGAATGAAATGGATGAATTCATCGATCAGATGACGATCTCGAAAAAGCTGGACAACATGAGTTTCACCGGAGGATTGTTTTATGCCCATTCCAAGTTGGATCAGCTGTCTGGTTTTGGTGCCGCAGAGTCGTTCTCTCAAATGACTGCACCACGTCCGAGTCAAACAGAAATTACCCTCGAAGGATTTGACGGCCAGACTTACTACGTGACTAACCCGGATGGAATAATTGGAGGGTCAGGTGCCAGTGCTCCTTTCGACTATATTTCAGCCACCCAGTCGCAAACAGCCTTGTTTTTTGGGCATACCTGGGACATTACAGATGATTTGAATTTTGATTGGGGTGTACGTTACGAACGAATAAAAATCAAAGGGGAGAATCAATGGGCCGCCGAGACTGCCTCGGAAACAGGAGGAGCAGATGGCAATATTTATACCTTGTATGACAATTATGAGTCAGACATTGCTGAAGTTTATTCATATGATGACCAAACGCTCGAAACATTTTCATTTTCGGCTGGTGTAAATTACCAATTCTCAGATGTGTCGGCAGTTTACGGGCGCTATTCTCAAGGATCAAAAGCTCCGGATTTGAGTATGTTTGTTGCCATTGATAACCAGTTTGCCCTGGATAACCTCGATCCCATTAGTCAGAAAATTCAGCAGCTTGAAATTGGTTATAAAATGAATGGTGTGAAACATCATTTGTTCGTGACGCCGTTCTTAAGCTTGCTCAGCAATGTGCCGCAACAAACATCAGCAACGGAGGATGGTAGTGTTGACGGTCTCTACAGTTTACCGGTACTCTACAACGAATACAGAACATTTGGTGTGGAAATTGAAAGTATCTACGATTTAACGGAGCATTTTAGTGTTCGCACCGTAGCGACCTTTCAAGATTCAAAGGCAACTAAATTCAAAACCTGGGATACGGGTGATAACGGAAGTGGCGATGATGTAATTATCGATTTTTCAGGTAATAAAACTGATAACAGTGCGAATACAATTATACGTATTTCACCTAGTTATACAACGGATAAAATGTTTGTGTCTGCCGACTTTTCATACATGGGAAAACGGGCAGCCAATGTGGCCAATGTATTCGATTTACCATCTTACAACCAGACAAATCTGAACCTCGGGTATAACCTGACTTCAAAGTGGCAGATCCAGGTAAATATCAACAATGTATTCAACCAGAATGGTGTAATGGGGTGGTCAGCACCCGGAGGATTCCCAAATTCGTTAGACCGTCAAGGCTTTACCAAGGAAGATTTGCAAGCCAATCCTGATGCGGTTTATTCAACGCTGAGTTTGCCTCCAAGAGCTTATTTCCTGACGCTTTCATATAAATTCTAGTATTCACTAATATAAACCGTCATTCACACCGTTGGTATGATGACGGTTCCGCTAACCAATAAATAACAGAACATGAGAAAAGCACCCTTAAACTTCGGCTTCGTGGTGATTGCTATGTGTGCGTTTGCTGTCGGATTGGTAAGTTGTGCCAATCAACAGAACGAATCGCTGGATCAATTATATGCCGAATTTCAAAATCCGCCTAATTCGGCTAAACCTCGGGTTTGGTGGCACTGGATGAATGGTAATGTTACACAAGATGGTATCCGAAAAGATTTAGCATGGATGGATAGAGTGGGGATTGGTGGTTTTCAAAATTTTGACGCCGCTCTAATGACTCCACAAATCGTTGAGAGGCGCCTCACTTATATGACACGCGAGTGGAAAAAGGCCTTTCAGCTGACTGCTCATTTGGCTGATTCCTTGAATCTGGAAATGGCAATCGCGGGCTCACCAGGATGGAGTGAATCCGGAGGGCCCTGGGTTGAACCAGCCGATGGCATGAAAAAATTGGTTTGGACGGAAACTAGGGTGAAATCCGGAGATTCGGGCATTCAGTTACCGAAACCATCAGATATGACCGGGCCGTTCCAAAATATCCCGAAGCAACCAGAGTTTGGAGTTCCAGTTGATATTGCCCATTTGCCTGCTTATTATCAGGATGTAGCTGTTGTGGCCTATAAAGTTGCTGATACCGATCGCTCGTTACGAGACTTGGAAGCAAAAGTCAGTTCGAGCGGTGGCAAATTTACGATCGATCAGTTGACCGACGGTGATTTGGCAACCGCCACTCTTTTACCGAACCATTCTTCAGGAACCGGTTGGATTCAGTTCGCTTTTCCACAAGCGCAAACAATCAAAGCAATAACTATCGTTGGTGGAGGAGAGCCCGGAATGTTCGGAGAAGGTGCTACGGCTCCCGATGCTCGTCAGTTGCTGGCAAGTAACGATGGGAAAAATTTTCAATTTGTTTGCAATATTCCTCCGGGGGCTATTCTGCAACAAACGATTGCCATCCCGGAAACAGCAGCTAAATATTTCAGAGTAACCTTCAAGAATCCACCGCCCAAGTTTAATCCGTTGGCTGCAGCGGTTGGGATGGATGCGAAGCCTGAAGTTTTACCGGGTACTGAAATCGCTGAGATCGTTCTGCATCCGGTTGATGTGATTAATTGTTTTGAAGAAAAAGCAGCTTATGCACCTGTTGCAGATATCAATAAGAAACTAACAGCGGAAACAAGCGATGTCGTTGATGCTGCAAACATCCAGGATCTGACATCTCTGATGGATAGTGATGGAAAATTGAACTGGACTGCACCAGAAGGAGAATGGAAAGTCCTTCGTTTCGGTTATTCACTATTGGGTATCGAAAACCATCCGGCTTCTCCGGAAGCGACGGGCTTGGAAGTTGATAAATTAGATCCTGATGCCATCAGAAGATATTTTACGAATTATCTGAATCAATACAAAGATGCTACAGGAGGCTTGATGGGGGAACAGGGTGGTTTGCAATACATGGTCACCGATAGTTGGGAGGCAGGCGCCCAAAACTGGACTGCCAAATTACCTGAAGAGTTTCAAGCGAGAAGAGGTTACAGCATGCTACCCTGGATGCCGGTGTTGACAGGAGCTATTGTTGAAAGCGCAGCAGCCAGCGAGCAGTTCCTGTTTGATTTCCGGGAAACATTGAGCGAGATGGTTTCGGACTATCATTACGATGGTCTGACTGCAATTTTGAACGAATACGGCATGAAGCGCTATTCCGAATCGCACGAGAATGGTCGTGCAATGATTGCTGATGGGATGGAAGTAAAGCGTACCGCCGCCGTACCTATGGCTGCTATGTGGACGCCCGGAGGAATAAGTGACGACCCGATTAGACATGAAGCTGACATTCGGGAATCGGCATCGGTTGCACATATTTACGGACAAAACCTGGTGGCTGCCGAATCGCTGACGGCGTTGGGTGTTCCGGAAGCTGCCTGGAAATATTGCCCTGAAAATCTCAAAGCAACGGCCGATCTGGAACTGGCCAGCGGGTTAAACCGATTTGTCATTCATTGTTCGGTGCATCAACCGGTTGACGATAAAATTCCTGGCCTTGGACTAGGTCCGTTCGGACAATGGTTCAATCGTCACGAAACATGGGCAGAGCAGGCATATGCCTGGTGCTACTATCTGTCGCGCAGTTCGTATCTTTTACAGCATGGACATTTTGTAGCCGATGTGCTTTACCTCTACGGGGAAGATCAAAATATAACGGCGCTATTTGCCGACAAGCTACCGGAAGTTCCTAAAGGTTACAATTATGATTTTGTAAATGCAGATGCTTTAGTTAATGTAATAGGTGTGCAGGATGGTCGGCTAACGGCAAAAACAGCAACGACTTATCGCATGCTGGTGTTGGATGAAAGTTGTACCCAAATGACGTTGCCGGTTTTGCAGAAAATAAATGAGTTGGTAAAAGCTGGTGCTGCAGTCGTGGGAAACAGACCAACCTTGGACTTGAGTTTATCGGATGATCAAACTGAATTTGACCGGCTGTGCGACGAATTATTTGGAACAGAAGGACAAGCTACATCAGTTGGTGACGGTGCAGTTTATTCCGGAATGACAGTCGAGGCGGCCTTGAAAGAGACCGGGCTGAAACCTGATTTTGAATACAGCAAGCCTGAGCCAGATACAGATCTGATGTATGTGCACCGCGCAGTTGATGGAACTGAAATTTATTGGGTGAATAACCGAAAGGCACGAACAGAAAAAGTTGAATTGACTTTCAGAGTTGACGGCAAGACTCCGGAATTGTGGGATCCCGAAACAGGCAAAAAATCTGCCGTTTCTTATGCTATTGCTGATGGAAAAACGACTATTCCGCTGACCTTAGAACCGAATGACGCCGTGTTCGTTGTTTTTGGACAGAAGGCGAAGCAAAAGTCTGTGACATTACCAATGAAAGTTGAGACCGTAGCCAATGAAATTACTGGGCCTTGGGAGGTAAGTTTCCAGGCCGAAAGAGGCGCACCTGATGAGAGTACTTTTGATAGCTTAATTAGTTGGACTGAGAATGAAAATGAAGGAATTAAATACTTTTCGGGTACTGCCAGCTATAAGAACAACTTTAACTTGGAAAGCAAACAGGAGAAAGGTCGTATCATTCTGGATTTGGGAGAAGTGAAGAATTTAGCCGAGGTGATTGTCAATGACAAGAATTGCGGTATCGTTTGGAAGACCCCATTCAAAGTTGATATCACGGATGCTGTACATGCGGGTGAGAACCAATTGGAAGTACAGGTGACTAATCTCTGGGTAAATCGTTTGATTGGGGATATGCAACCTGGAGTTACAGAGAAAATAACTTATACCACGATGCCTTTTTACAGGGCAGAATCGACCTTGTTAACATCCGGATTAATGGGGCCAGTACGAATTTTATCAATAGATTAACAGAGAGGGGGCCGTGTCTTGAGGCGCCCTCCTCTATTTACGAACAACTAAGAGTATAACACATATGAAGAGATATTTAATGGCCGTCATTTTGATGGTCAGCTGGGATTTGTATGCTCAGAATGTACCGCCAACGTCACCAATTCCGGTGGAAGTAATGAGCGGTAATCATTCCAGTATGTATCAAATGATTGTAAATAAACGTTTTGTGGAGGAAAGTTCGTTTAAGTTCTTCAACTTAGTAAGTTATGAGATTGATGATAACGATTATACCCCGGATGATTATGTTATTCAGTCGATTGCCTATTATGAATTTTTGAAAGGCTTTGATGCCGGTTTGGGGGCTAACCTTAAAGCATATGGCGGTTTTAAACCAGTTGCATCTGTTGAATATACCAGCTTTACGCCGACTTTGGGGATTGTCGTTCAGCCTGTTTACGAAATTGATGAAGACGGCGAGTTTAGCACCTTGGCCATTGTTGAATGGCACCCGATGAACGGGAAAAAGATTCAGCCGTATTTTAGGTTCCAGGGATTAACGGCCTGGGCCAGCGAACATGCCTTTAGCTATCACCGCTGGCGGTTGGGAGCGCAATACCATCATTTTCGCTTTGGTCCCGCGCTGAATGTTCAATATGCGGGCCCTGATAAAATAACAAGTTGGAATTGGGGAGCTTTCCTGAGCGTAGAGATCTTCTAAAAAGTCTACCCAAAAATTTCCAGGGCAAGCGTAATTTGAAAAATAATAAATCGAATAAAAACTGATACTAATGAAAACAATAGCTGTAACAATCGTTTTACTGGGAATGCTGATCGTCAGTTCCCGTGCTCAAGGTCCGCAACCGGATAAAGCTGATTTCCCCGATGATTTTCTTTGGGGCGTTGCCAGTGCGGCCTACCAGGTTGAGGGAGCTTATCAAGCTGATGGTAAAGGTGAAAGCAAATGGGATTTCTTTACCAATACAATCGGGGTGACTCAGTTCACGATTGGTGAAAAGCAAACTGCCAATGTGACGATTAATCAGTACGATCGCGAACAATACCTGAGAGACATTCAGTTGATGAAAGAGTTAGGAATCAATACGTATCGTTTCTCAATTCCATGGAGTCGGATTATTCCGCAAGGAGTAGGCGAGGTGAATACCAAAGCAATAGCCCACTACCATTTGTTAATTCAAGATTTGAAGGAAGCAGGTATCGAGCCTCTCGTTACACTTTATCATTTCGATTTGCCATTAGCACTGTTGCAAAAGGGAGGATGGTTGAACCGTGAATCTGTTCAGTGGTACAAAAACTACGCTAAGGTAATTTTCGAGAATTTTGGGAATGAAGTGAGGCATTTTATCACCTTTAATGAACCCTATATTGAGTTCTTTGTGGCCGATTTTATGATGAACCCTTCACAAAGTAAAGAGTCGGGAAACGTACGATATGCGAAGGAAATGGACAATGTTAATCACCAGTTATTAGCAAGTGCAGAAGCTATCAAATTATATCACGAGATGAATCTGAAGGGTAAAATTGGGATCACTTTCAACCTTTCGCCGTGCTTGCCGTTTGATGCCGGAAATCCGGAAGATGTTGAGGCGGTCTCATTGCAGGATGAATTGTTGAACCGAATTGTACTTGATCCCGTGTTTAAGGGGAAATATCCAAAGAACGCTCTGGCTGCTATTCAGAAATACAATCCCGGTTTTCAACCCTCGGCGGAAGATCTGCAGCTGATATTGAATAATCAGCCCGATTTTTTGGGGATCAACTTTTACGCGCCAGCTCAAGTGAAAAAGGATGACGGTGCTCCGCTTGGCGTTTCCTGGATGGGCAATAACACCGATGCTGTTAAAATGGCTAACGGTCCGGTCCGTCCCGAAGAATTATACAATTTGTTGATGCGGATTAAAAACGAGTACGGTGATCCCGAAATTATCATCACAGAAAATGGTGCAAGTTTTGAAAATGATGAGGACAAAGTTGTAGACGGGAAAGTGAATGACATGACGCGTACAGACTATATTCAACGGCACATTGCAGCAGCTGAAAAAGCGGTTAAGGATGGGGTAAAGCTAAAAGGTTATTTTGTGTGGAGCGGCTGGGATAACTTTGAATGGATTTTCGGCTATACCATCCGTTTCGGTTTAATTCATGTCAATTTTGAAACACAGGAGCGAGTGCCGAAAAGCAGTTATTACTGGTATCAGCATTTTCTGAATGATTAGGTAAACACCGGCGCTTTATAGAATCAGAAAAACTGATGTATTTTAGAAATATACATCGGTTTTTTTATTTCAAATTAGGCTTTGGTGTTATAACCTCTGTAATTCTATGGTAAATCACATTTGGGTCTCTCCAAAAGGACAGTTGAAACGAAATCTTAATCTGGTTTCAAAAGAATACTGATCAAGTTTAGCCCATCACGGTTTGGTTATTGGAGGGATTGTCGATGATCTCATTTCCCCAAGACTAATGGTTTTAGAACCACAACTCGGAAACGCGGACAAATGGACCAACTTTAGAATTAGGATCAATCGTCTCAAAACTAAATATGTTATGAACGGTTGGAATAAACTTATGAATCCTGATTAATTCGTCCATGTTTAAATAAATGGGATCAGCTGTTTCGTGTCCAACTTTGAATGCCTTATTCTTGTAGGAGTTGCTATTCTGTAAGTTGTACTGGATCTGCATTAGCGACCCCTCTGGCGCCCACCCTAACGACAAAAGCCGCGGAAACCGCGGCTTTTTGTGACCCCAACGAGACTCGAACTCATATCGTCAGAACCGGAATCTGATATTCTATCCATTGAACTATGGGGCCAGAAGCGATGCAAAAATAGTAAAACATTCTTTTTTACATCATAAATTCAAAAAAACTTAAGTCAGTATTATTAAGTACAGATTTGTTGAAAAAATGAATATCACTTTCAGCATTTAAAATAACTAAATAGTCTATTTTTGCCCGTACTTGCGAATAACGGTTTTATGAATCAAATTACAGACGAAGGGACACTTTTTTTTGAACAGCTAGTCGACAAGTTCGTTAGGGCTTCGGATTTTGCTGTAGCAGAGAATCTGCACATGAAGCGGGATCACTCACTTCGGGTAGCAGCGAACTGCCTTTATTTAGCTAAAGCGTTGGAATTGGAAGAGTCGGAACAGGCTTTTGTTGAATTAATAGGCCTGTTGCACGACGTAGGGCGTTTTGTGCAGTTTGAGAAATACCAGCATTTTGATGATAGCACTTCGGAAGATCATGCAGCTTTGAGCATGGAACTGATTTCGGAACAGATCTTTTTTAAAGCTTTGGACGAAACCGAACAGGTACTTCTAACAGAGGTCATTGGAGGTCACAACAAAATAAGCTTTAGCTCGAAAGATAGCCGAACATTAATGTATGGACAAATACTGCGTGATGCCGATAAAATGGATAATTGGGAGTTGGTTGTTTCAATGCTGAAGCGGGATGGAACTTTCACTTTGCCTACCGTTAGTTATAATTTGCCAAAACTTCCTGCAGCAAGCGAGCCTGTGCTTAAAAGCATTCAAGCCGAAAAACCGGTGGCTAAAAAAGACCTGCAATCGCTTGCCGATTTTAAACTTTTTCTGATGTCTATGGTTTATGATCTAAATTTCAAGGCCAGTTTCGTTTGGGTAACCGAACGGCAGTTGATTAAAAAGATTTATGAATCAATGACAAAATCGGACAGGGTTATCGATGTTTACAGGAAGCTTCGTTTGCATATCGAGAATCGTTTGTCCGAGAAATAGGCTGGCGATTAACCAATATACAAAAGAGAAGTAAGCATGAGTAACCGATTGGTTTGTCTTTGTAATATGGTTTCGGAACAGGAAATCATCAACGAGTTAAAAAAGGGAGCCGTAGATGCTTCTGATATTCAATATGCAACGAGAGCAGGTACAAGCTGCGGAAAGTGTTTAATGACAATCGATCAGATTATTGAAGAATATCAGGTGACGCAAGCCCAAGATCCGCAAGGGAAATTGAATTTTTGAGATCAAAAGCACTTATAGATACAGAAGCTCTGTCAGTTGGCAGGGCTTTTTATTTGGATATAATTTGTGTCAAGGCTTTTTCAATGGTCGGGTATTTAAACTCAAAGCCTGCAGTCAGTAAACGTCCGGGGCTAACAAAACTGCCCTCCAGTAAAAGCATCGCAGCTTCACCGTACAACAATTTCAAAGCAAAAGGTGGAACCGGAAAAATCGCCGGCCGTTTTACGGCATAAGAGAAAGCTTGGGTAAAATCAGCATTGGTGATGGCGTGAGGTTCAACGAGATTGTAGATACCTTGATAGCTTGTATTGGACAATGCTTCAACAAAAGCAGCAACCAAATCTTCGATATGGATGAAGGGGAAAGCTTGTTTGCCGGAACCAACTTTACCTCCCAAACCGGCTAGAAACATCGGCTTCAGATTTTTGATCGTTTGCGATTGCTTGCCAAGTACTACCCCAATGCGAAAGACAACGCGTCGCATGTGCTCTGATAATTGTTCAGAAGCTGCTTCCCAGTCGCGAACAACTTTGCCAGTAAAACCTTCATCAAATTGCAGGCTGCTTTCATCGTGCGTCATTCCGGTTTTGTAAATTCCAACTGCAGAGGCAGAAATGAATGTCTTAGGGCGTTTGGCCTCAGGTAACATGACTAGGGCTTGCACTAAATTACGGGTGGTTAATACGCGGCTATCGTAAATGGTCGCTTTGCTTTTTGTAGTCCAGCGTTGTATAATCGGAGCTCCTGCTAGATTAATGACCGCATCGTAACCTTCCAGTTTATCAGCAAGTTCGTCTCCATTTCCATAGAGTAAGCTTCGCTTTATCGCGCTGCAAGCATAACCTCGCTGCTCTAGTGCACCTGTCAGTGAATGACCGATAAATCCGGAAGCGCCTGTTATACAAACTTTCATAGCTCTTAGGTGTGTTTTGTTTAACTATAAAGACAATTATTTTTTTGAAAAGTTTGACTGTTCAGGCTAAATTAGCAAATGTCTTTAAGCTTATTTATATAGTTTTGATAGCTGATTATGCGATCAACAGTGAAAACAGAAAACGAAACATATGCCTCCTAAGAAAACGACATCCGGTAAAAAGCCAGCATCGAAACCCCGAAAGAAAGCTTCGGCTGGAAAAAGAAAAAGTTCGAGTAAAAAATCTTCTCCGGGGCGCCGGATATTCATCTTTTTTCTAAAAATTGCCGTAATTGGCCTTATTCTTTTTGCCCTGTTTTTTACAACGGTATATTTAGGATTTTGGGGCTATGTGCCAAGCACTGCTCAGCTGCACGATATCAAAAATCCACAGGCGTCCGAAGTGTTTTCAGCAGAGGGTAAATTACTTGGCCGCTACTATGTTGAAAATCGGAGCAATGTTCGTTACAAAGAAATTTCACCAAATGTGATTCATGCTTTGGTGGCTACCGAAGACTCCCGGTTTTACGAGCATCGCGGAGTCGACGAAGTAGCTTTGTTACGTGTATTTGTTCGGACGCTGATCTTGCAGGATCGCAGTGCGGGTGGAGGAAGTACACTTAGTCAGCAAATTGCCAAAAACCTTTTCCCACGCAACAGGCTGGGGGTCATATCTATGCCGGTGAATAAGCTGCGTGAGGCTATCATTGCATATAGGCTTGAACGTATTTATTCCAAGGAGGAAATTCTCGCATTATATTTGAATACAGTTCCGTTTGGTGAAAATATTTTTGGGATTGAAGTTGCCGCAGAGCGTTTCTTCAATAAAAAGCCAAAGGATTTGACGGTTGATGAGGCTGCTGTATTAGTGGGTATGTTAAAAGCAAACAACTACTATAATCCGCGTTTGCATCCCGATCATGCCAAAGAACGGCGGAACGTGGTAATTGATCAGATGGTGAAAAATGAATACCTGAGCGAGGAGCAAGGACGTGTTTTTCAGCAAAAGCCAATAACCTTACGTTACACCAAAATTTCCTACAATGAAGGTCCGGCTCCTTATTTTCTTGAAATGTTGAAGCCGGAATTGTTGGCGTGGTGCAAAGATAATAAGAAGGAGAACGGCGATTCGTATAACTTGTACACTGATGGCTTAAAGATAAAAACTACTGTTAACTACGACTATCAGTATTTTGCAGAGTCGGCGGTAAAAGAGTATATGAAGAGCTTGCAGACCGTGTTTGATAATCAATGGAAAGGATCGTCGCCATGGGCACGCAAACCGGATATTCTGACGCGTGCTATGAAACAGTCGGAACGTTATCGCGAAATGAAAGCTGCCGGAAAATCGGCTGAAGAAATCAAAAAAGCTTTCAATGAGAAACACGACATGGTTCTTTTCAACTGGTCGGGCGACAAGCAGGTTGTGACTACACCGATGGACTCGCTAAAGCATTATTTACGTTTGCTGAATGCCGGTTTCCTTGGCGTTGAGCCGTCAACCGGGGAGGTGAAGGCTTGGGTGGGCGGTATTGACTTCCGCTACTTCAAGTACGATCATGTGACATCCGCTCGTCAGGTAGGCTCCACTTTTAAGCCGTTCGTGTATTTGTCGGCTTTGGAAAACGGACTGGAACCGGATGATTACTTCTCGAACGAACGCAAAGTATATCACGACTACCAAGATTGGTCGCCGCAAAACTCGCATCCCGATTACGAAGGTTATTATTCGATGCAGGGAGCTTTGGCTAAATCTATCAATACTGTAGCTGTTGAAGTTTTAATGCAAACAGGTATTGATGAAGTGATTGAGACAGCCCGGAAATTGGGAATTAAGGCTGATTTGCCTGAATATCCTTCACTGGCGTTGGGGGTGGCCTCGATTAGCTTAACCGAGATGGTCGCTGCCTATGCAACAATACTGAATGATGGTGTTTACATAGAACCATACTATCTGGTGTCGATTGAAGATGCACAGGGACATGAGCTGAAGAAGTTTGAAAAGCCACAACCTGTTAAAACAGATATTGATCCGGAAAACTGCCGAATGATTGTGCATATGATGGAGTCTGTAATTTCAAATGGAACAGGTACCGGAATTCGTTCGGTGTATCATGTTGGCGGTGATTTTGCAGGAAAAACAGGTACTACGCAAGATCATTCAGATGGCTGGTTTATGGGGATGAATGCGCGATTGGTAACAGGCTGTTGGGTTGGATCGGATGATCCTTCGATTCATTTTCGAACAGGAACCTACGGGCAGGGAGCCTATATGGCATTGCCGATTGTCGGAAAATTCTACAGTAAGCTTTATGCCGATTCACGGTATAAGCGCTTACAATATGCTTCTTTCCGACAGCCGAAACCCAGATTGTTGGCCAAGCTTTCGGTAGAGCCGTTCCGCGACGATTTGCCAACAGGATCAGTTGGGGAGTTGATCGGAAATATCTTTAAAAGGAACGATCAAAAAGCTGAAAAAGACGATTCTGAATCGAACGACCAAAAAGGATCGAAAAAAATATGGGAATCGATTAAAGATATCTTTAAAAAGAAAAAATAGATTCTTAACTTATCATCAGATTCGACCAAACCTCGATGATGATGAAAGGAAAGCTCTCTTATGTAGCGCGTTTTCACCGTTGGAGGCTTCGCCATCTTGGTGAACGCAAATTTATCATAGCACTAAGTGTCCTGATTGGTGTTATCGTCGGTGTTTTGGCAACAATCCTCAAAAACGTTGTATGGAGGCTACAGGAGGTTGTGGGGTTGGTGCTGGCGAAGAATGAAGGAAACTCGATCTACGTTATTCTGCCAATCGTTGGTATCTTACTTACGGTCATCATTGTGAAGTTTATGATTCGTGCTCCGGTGCGTCCGGGTATTCCCAACGTACTGCATAGTATCTCGCGAAGAAAAGGGGAGTTGAGCAAGCATAACCTTTACAGCTCAATGTTAACCAGTGCGTTGACCGTTAGCTTTGGTGGTTCGGTTGGGTTGGAAGGGCCCACGGTTGTTTCCGGTGCTGCATACAGTTCGGTGCTTTCGCGGTTGTTTCATTTGGATTACCGGACTACGATATTGATGCTTGCTTGCTCGTCGGCAGCAGCAATGGCCGCGATATTCAAGGCGCCGATTGCTGCCATTGTTTTTGCAGTCGAGGTTATTATGATCGATTTAACAACTTTTTCACTGGTGCCCTTGCTGTTATCTTCTTCCGCGGCGGTCATGACTTCCTATTTTTTCATGGGGCACGATGTTCTTTATCCCTTCGATGTCAAAAGTACTTTTGCCGTTCCCGATTTGCCTTATTATATCGCACTGGGTATCCTGACCGGATTGATTTCAGCTTATTTTACAAAGATTAACATTTTTATAACAAATCGCTTTGAAAACATCACAAGTGTTTGGGAACGCATGCTGTATGGCGGATTATTACTTGGTTTTCTGATCTTTTTGTTCCCTTCGTTGTATGGTGAAGGGTACGAATCGATCAATAAATGCCTTGCGGGAGATTATAGCTACCTGTTCAATAATTCCGTGTTTTATAACTTGAATGGCCACTTTTTGTTGATGGTTATCTTGTTGTTATCCATTAGTTTATTGAAGGTTGTTGCGACCTCGCTGGCCTTGGGAAGTGGTGGTGTTGGAGGAATTTTTGCCCCTTCGCTTTTTACCGGGGTAAACGTTGGGGCCGTGTTTGCAGTGTTAGTAGATCGTTTTGGAAATCAGCATATTGATAAAAATAATTTTGCGCTAATTGGCATGGCCGGGCTTATTGCGGGTGTACTTCATGCACCGCTGACAGGTATCTTCCTGATCGCTGATATCTCCGGTGGCTACCTTTTATTTGTACCCTTGATGATTACTGCAACATTCTCTTTTATAACGGTTAAGGCATTTTCCCCGAAGTCAGTTTATCATTCGCAATTAGCGCAACGGCGCGAGTTGATGACGCACGATAAAGACAAGAATGTATTGCAGATGATGGAAGTGGGAAAATTAGTTGAAACAGATTTTGTTACTTTGCACCCCGATGCCACCCTCCGAGACTTAACGGAGGCAATTTCCACCGCCCACCGGAATCTGTTTCCGATCGTTGACGATGAAGGTTACCTCAAAGGCATGGTCAAAATGGATGATGACATCCGACATTTGATTTTTAAACAGGAATTGTACGACTCGGTGAAAGTCAGTGATTTAATGTATCTTCCCGAGGATTTTATTTCGACGAAAGATTTAATGGAACAGGTTGTTGAAAAATTTGAGGCTACAGGACGCTACAATATTGCCGTTATCGACAACGGGAAATACGTTGGTTTCATTTCCCGGGCCAGAGTGTTTTCTTCTTACCGTAAAAAAATGAGTCATTTTTCATACGAATAAGGAACATATAAAATGAATGAATTGAAGACAAAATTGCTGGCCATGTTTAACCGGATGAACGATTCGAAGAAGGTTTACTGGTTGAGTTTTGTGATTGGGATTGTTTGTGGCACGGCTGCATTGTTGTTAAAGAATTTAATTCACCTGATTGGTGAATCTCTGGTTGGTAACCTGAAAGAGTCGGATGAAAGTTATCTGTTTTTAGCTTTTCCTTTAGTCGGTATCGCAATTACCGTTTTAATTGTAAAACTGCTGATAAGGGATGACTTGGGGCACGGTGTTTCAAAAGTGCTGGGGGCGATCAGTCTGAATAAAGGAAAGCTAAAAAGCCACCATACTTTTTCGAGCATGATTACCAGTAGTTTTACGATCGGATTTGGTGGTTCAGTCGGAGCCGAGGCGCCGGTTGTATTAACTGGTTCAGCTATTGGTTCTAACTTAGCTCGCTTTTTTAATCTCAGCCAGGTACAAACCATGCTGATGCTTGGTTGTGGTGCTACAGGTGCGATTGCCGGGATTTTTAAAGCCCCCTTAGCCGGGATTGTATTTACCCTCGAAGTGTTAATGCTTGACTTGACGATGGCATCGCTTTTACCTTTATTGATTTCAGGTATTACAGCAGCTGTTTTGGCTTACTATTTTATGGGTGAAGAGGTTTTGTTTAAGTTTCACCTGGTGAACGGATTTGAAGCAAACAATATTCCTTTTTACCTGATTCTAGGAGTCTTTTCCGGATTTGTTTCTTTGTATTTTACCCGGATGACAATGTACCTTGAGCGCCAGTTCAAAGCCTTCAAAAAGCCATTTCAGAAAGTATTGATTGGAGGATTAGTACTAGGCTTGTGTATTTTCCTTTTTCCTCCGCTTTGGGGTGAAGGTTACACCAGTATCAATAAAATATTCAATGGACTTGGACCGGATTTGCTTGATAATTCACTCTTCTTCAATCTGAAGGCTAGTCCTTGGTTCCTTGTAGCCTTTTTATTGTTGCTTCTATTGGTTAAAGTAATTGCCATGACAGCTACTACTGCAAGTGGTGGTGTTGGAGGTATTTTCGCACCATCGTTGTTTGTTGGTGCAATCGGGGGATATTTCGTTGCAAGTTTCTTCAACGTTACTTTCGGCTTAAATCTACCTGTTGATAATTTTGCGCTTGCAGGCATGGGGGCGTTGATGGCAGGTGTGATGCATGCGCCCTTATTGGGAATCTTCCTGACTGCGGAGATTACAGGTGGTTACCAGTTGTTCTTTCCGCTCATTATATCGGCAATTGCCTCGTATGTAACTATTATGGGCTTCGAACCCTATTCGATTTATACCAAGGCGCTCGCAAGTAAAGGGGAGTTGGTTACACACCATAAGGATAAAGCCGTGCTGCACTTTATGGCAGTTCGAGAGCTGATTGAGACTGATTTTGCGGTAGTGCCTGAAGATTCAACATTAGGTGATTTGACTAAGATTATTGCTAAATCAAAACGAAACTTATTTCCGGTTGTTGATGATCTTGGTTTGATGAAGGGGATGGTGAAGATGGATGACATACGAGAGATTATCTTTAATCACGAGCTGTACGATAAAGTATATGTGAAAGATCTGATGTATATGCCGGAGCACTATATCTCGCCACGCGATAGTATGCTGAAGGTGGCCGAGAAGTTCGAGAGCAGCGGGCGTTTTAACTTAGCTGTGCTTGATGATGGTAAATACCTGGGCTTTATCTCCAGGGCAAGAGTATTTTCGAATTATCGGAATTTTGTGCGAACTTTGTCGCACGATTAGTATGTCTTTTTGAAGGATAAATAAATAGTAATAGAGGTTGGACGGTCACTGTTCAACCTCTTTTCGTATAGAAAAGCTTCGGTAAAATACGTTGGATTATTTAAAGTGTCGGTAAAAGGCACTGTAAATTAGAAGGAAGAGAACAGTGAAGATTGTATTGGTACTCGAAAACGCATGTGTGCCGATATAAAACAAAGGGAAAGCCCAAAGGCAGATTTGCGCTGTCAGATAAAAGAAAAAGCCTGCCTTATTAAATTTCCACATCTTCAAAATACCAATAAAAGATACCAAGGCAAAAACAGCCAGGCTCAGTAAATAAAACCGACTGATCATGGCCGGGGTTTCAATATTGGTTAGCTGTACCAGGTGTGGCAATACTTGCTTGTAGAAAATGAAAGCCAACAGATAGGCGAGGGTCGAGAAGCCGCTACCGATTGTACTTAATGCTAATGCAGAGTTAAGCAGTAAAGGTCTTTTAGTTATATTCATCCCATTTTGTTTTCAATAGGCGTAAAGTTCGATAAATAAAAGAAACCTCCAAATAATCTCGGAGGCTTCTTCAGAAGTGTTACCCTAAATAGATAAAAACAAGTTAGGCTGTTAGTGCTTTTGAGAAGCGTAGAACAACAGGGTCTACCAGCC
>QKCF01000074.1 GCA_003246935.1 Sunxiuqinia sp.
TAGCAATTCAACATCATCTGATTAATTACTAGTTGGCATGACAAAATGATAGCAGAGAGATGCAGAAGACATTGCTACAGCAGATTTCTGCATCTTTTTTTCATAAAAACCGATTGTTAAATCTTCTAAATGCAATCTTAAAAAACCTTGATCAATGGCTCGGGTTAATTTTATATGTAGATATTTGCATATCTATTCATTGAGATGAACTGTTAAAAGAATTTTTTAGTAATGGCAAAGTATGTTATTATAGGTGGTGTTGCCGGTGGAGCAACCGCTGCCGCCCGTTTAAGAAGGTTGGATGAACACGCAGAGATCGTCATGTTCGAGCGCGGACAATATATCTCGTATGCAAACTGTGGGTTGCCTTATTATATTGGTGACACCATTAAGGAGCGTGAGAAATTGTTGGTGCAAACGCCCGAAAGCTTCAAGGCGCGTTTGAATGTTGATGTGCGTGTGTTGCAGGAGGTGATGAAAATTAACCGGGAAGATAAGACGGTTGAGATTAATAATCATGCAACAGGCGAAAGCTACGTTGAAAGCTACGATAAATTGATTGTTTCTCCAGGAGCTGAGCCAGTGCGCCCGCCGATTGAAGGAATTAATCACGCTTCGATTTTTACATTGCGTAATGTTCATGATACCGATAAGATCAAAGCATTTTGTGATGAGAAAAAGCCACGTCGTGCCGTTGTAATTGGTGCCGGTTTTATTGGTTTGGAAATGGCCGAGAACTTGCATGCGCTTGGTATGGATGTTACCATCGTAGAGATGGCCAACCAGGTAATGGCTCCGTTGGACTACGAAATGGCTGCTGAAGTACACCAGCACTTGAAAACCAAAAACGTAGAGTTCTATTTGAAAGATGGAGTGAATGCTTTCCAACCGGTTGCTGATCACGTGAAAGTGGTATTGCAGAGTGGCCGCGAAATTGAAACTGAATTGGTGATTCTGTCAATCGGTGTTCGTCCGGAAACAAAATTGGTTAAGGAAGCAGGTTTGGAGTTGGCAGACAACGGCGGTATTAAAGTGAATGAATACCTGCAAACCAACGACGAAAATATTTATGCGTTGGGTGATGCAATCGCATTCCCGCACCCGATTACCGGAAAATATGTGAATACTTATCTGGCAGGTCCTGCGAATAAGCAAGGCCGTATTGTTGCCGACAACGTGGTAATGGGAAATACCCGCACTTATAAAGGTGCAATTGCAACGGCAATCGCCAAGGTGTTCGATATTACAGTTGCTTCAACCGGTATGGCTGCTAAGACATTGAAGAAAGAAGGCATTGAATATATTTCAAGTATTATTCACGGTTCGTCACATGCGGGTTATTATCCCGGAGCAATGCCTTATACCCTGAAAATCCTTTTTCAACCAAAAACAGGTAAATTGTTTGGTGCGCAGATGATCGGTTATGAAGGGGTTGACAAGCGCATTGATTTGGTTGCAACCGTGTTGATGAAAAACGGAACGATTTACGACTTGCAAGAGATTGAACATGCATACGCTCCTCCTTACTCTTCAGCAAAAGATCCGGTAAACCAGGCAGGTTTTGTCGCTGAAAACATTTTGATGGACCGTTTGAAGGTAATTACCTGGAGAGAAGCAAGTAACCTCGATTCACGCAACATCTGTTTGCTGGACGTTCGTACTCCTGAGGAACATGCGCTTGGTCACATCGAAGGATCTATCAATATTGAAGTGGATAAAATCCGTGAGCGTTTGGCTGAAGTGCCACGCGACAAAAAGATTATTGTATACTGTGGCGTTGGTATCCGCGGCTATATTGCTGCTCGTGTTTTGATGCAAAACGGAATCACAGAGGTTTACAACCTGAGTGGTGGTTACAAAACGTACGAACACACAACCGGAAAACAAAGTAACGAGGATATTTTCGAATCAAGCTACATTGCTCACGATAGTAACATATACCGCGGTAAACCGGTTGAGAAGATCGCTGCTGTTTCAAACTTTAAAACCATCGAGGTTGATGCTTGTGGTTTGCAGTGCCCCGGACCAATTTTGAAACTGAAAAGCGAAGTGGCTAACCTGAAGCCGGGAGAACGCTTGTTGCAAAAAGCCAGCGATCCTGGTTTTATGAAAGATGTACAGTCGTGGTGTAACATGACCGGTAACAAACTGATTTCGTTGGATAGCAAGGCCGGAATTATTTCTGCCGTTATCGAAAAAGGAGAAGAGAAGAAAGCTGCTTCTGGTAGTGCGACTATCGCTAATCTTCCTCAAAATAAAACGATGGTGGTATTCAGCGACGATTTGGATCGCGCATTGGCATCGATGGTTATTGCCAATGGTGCCGCTTCAACAGGGAAAGATGTAACCATGTTCTTTACCTTCTGGGGATTGAATGTGATTAAGAAACAAGAAAAACCAAAAGTTGAAAAAGACTTTATGGGCAACATGTTTGGCAAGATGATGCCGGACAATGCCGGAAGCCTGAAACTTTCGAAAATGAACATGTTTGGTATGGGATCGATGATGATGAAAAAGCGCATGCTTTCGAAGAAAGTTGATTCGGTCGAGGATATGATCAAAACCGCTTTGGACAACGGTGTTCGCATGATTGCTTGTCAAATGTCGATGGACGTGATGGGCGTTAACAAAGAAGAATTGATCGACGGTGTTGAAATTGGTGGTGTCGCCACTTATTTGGAAGAAACCGAGAAATCAAATCTTAACTTGTTTATCTAATTGAGAAATTGCTCGTAGAGGTTTTTCAAAAAACCTTATAAATTGATAGTATCGCCACTGTGTTTTGCGCAGTGGCGATTTTTTTTTCTTTCCTTTCCACAGGTAGAAAAACATAATCAGAAAGGGAACTTATTTCTGCAGTTCTGGTAAACTAAAGATAGCCGAATGAGGCTTTTTGAATAAAAACCAGAAATAATGAATCGGTCTACCATGGTGTGCTGTTTAGTTATTAACCTGTTGGCAATCCCTTCTATCTCCTCGGGGCAAAATGATGAAGATTCTGTTCCCTGCAGGGAGCCTGCTGTTGCCGGAGCCTTTTATTCGTCCGATCCGTTGGAGTTAAAAGCTCAGATGGTTGAGTTTTTTAAAAAGGTGAAAAGCAATTCTGAGAATCAGGATGTGGCGGCGTTAATTGCTCCCCATGCCGGATATGTTTTTTCCGGAGAAGTGGCGACTTCGGCTTATGCCCAACTCGATCCTGATAAAGCTTACGATCACATTTTCTTGTTAGGTACCAGTCACCGTACATACCTGAATGGTGCCTCTATCTATAATAAGGGTAATTACAAAACGCCTTTGGGAACCGTTGAGGTCGATTTGGCTCTTGCTAATGAATTGATTGATCAGTATTCGTTTTTCGATTACGTTGAGGAGGCCCACGGGCAGGAGCATAGTCTGGAAGTGCAGCTGCCTTTTTTGCAGTACCGGCTTCACAAACCTTTCAAAATTGTTCCGATCATTATGGGAACCCGTTCCGCTTCGATGTGTCAAAAGATAGCGGATGCACTGAAGCCCTATTTCAATTCGCGAAACCTGTTTGTTGTAAGTAGTGACTTCTCACACTATCCTGATTACGAAGGAGCCAAAGAAGCTGATTCTACAACGGGAGCGGCTATTGCGGCTAATTCGCCTGAGACTTTTCTGAAGGCAATTGAAGAAAACGAGTCCAAACGAATTCACGGATTGGCAACCAGTGCCTGTGGTTGGAGTTCAATCCTCACCTTGTTGGATATGAGTTCCCAGGTTGCCGATATGAAAGTGGAAAATGTCCGCTATCAGAATTCCGGTGATTCGAGATATGGTGATAAACTGCGGGTGGTCGGTTATCATTCTTTTGCATTTGTTCGGCCTCAGGTGAGTGGAGATTCCCACGAGATGTCATTGTCGAATCAGGAGAAAAAGATCTTACTGCAGATTGCCCGGCAGTCGATAGAAGAGAAGCTTGGAAAGAAAAAACCGTCAACGGTGGATGAATCACAGCTTCCTGAGTCATTGAAAATTCCTTGTGGAGCTTTTGTTACCCTGCATAATAACAAACAACTTCGGGGGTGTATTGGTCATATGCAATCAGACAAACCTTTGTGGAAGACGGTTTGGGAGATGGCTTGGGCTGCAGCTTTATTAGATTCGAGATTTGAACCGGTGGAGGCAAGCGAGTTAGATTATATCGATATTGAAATCTCTGTATTGACGCCGTTGAAACGAATTTACTCTATTGATGAGTTCGAACTTGGAAGGGACGGAATTTTGATGGAGAAAGATGGTCGGCATGGAACTTTGTTACCTCAGGTTGCCGAAAAAACAAATTGGACGAAAATTGAATTTCTGGAGCAGTGCGCAAAACGTAAAGCAGGAATAGGGAAAGATGGCTGGCAAACTGCCGACTTGTATACTTATCAGGCTATTGTTTTCAGCGAACATGAAATCTTAGAGGCTCCGTAATGAATATAGCCTATCCATTGGCCGGTGTCAGTGATCATTTTGCTGGCTTATGCAATCAGCTCTTTATTTACCCGGTGGGGAATTTATAACAG
>QKCF01000131.1 GCA_003246935.1 Sunxiuqinia sp.
GGCCTTTGTCACTAATTCAGGAACGTATTCTTTGGCCAGAGCTGCCAAAGCTTCAACTGCCGCAATCTTCATTTCCTCATTAATCACCCGGGCACGAACGTCCAGCGCTCCCCTGAAGATAAAAGGGAAGCCAAGTACATTATTAATCTGATTCGGGAAATCGCTTCGTCCTGTAGCCATAATGATATCCTCCCTCGCAGCCACCGCCTCGTCATAAGAAATTTCAGGGGTTGGGTTTGCCATTGCAAAAACAATCGGATTTTCAGCCATCGAGCTTACCATTTCTCCTGTTACGAGATTACCAACCGACAGCCCCAAAAAGAGATCAGCTCCTTCCATGGCTTCAGCAAGCGAAGCATACTTTCCATCGCAGGCAAATTGTTGCTTGGCAGGGTTCAGGTCTGTCCGGTCTTTGGTGATAGCTCCCTTACTATCGAACATCACTATATTTTCGGAGCGAACGCCTACCTGCAAATACAACTTTGCACATGAAATTGCCGCTGCACCGGCCCCACTAATAACAACCCTAATTTGGTCTGCTTTCTTTCCCGTAATTTCCAAAGCATTCAGTAATGCTGCTCCTGAAATTATCGCCGTTCCATGCTGATCATCATGAAAAACCGGAATATCCAATTCCTTTTTAAGCGTTTCCTCAACATAAAAACATTCCGGCGCCTTGATATCCTCCAGGTTGATGCCCCCAAATGTGGGCGAAATTGCTTTAACAACTTCGATTCAATATCAAACACATCAATATCCGCAAAGATTTTAAAAAGCATCCCTTTACCCTCCATTACCGGCTTCCCGGCTCCGGGACCAATATCCCCCAAACCAAGCACAGCTGTTCCGTTTGACACAACCGCTACCAGATTTCCTTTAGATGTGTAGTGATAAATTTCTTCCGGGTCGCGCTGAATCTCGCGACATGGCTGAGCCACACCCGGAGTATAAGCTAATGAAAGGTCGTATTGTGTTTCGTGAGGTTTTGTCGGGACAACCTCTATTTTGCCAGGTCTTCCCTTCTCGTGATACCGCAATGCATCATCGTAAACAGATTTTTTCATGGCAGTTAGTTTTTCGCTTTCTATTCAAGTTACGACAAAACGCGTTTGTAAACCAGAACTTTGATCACGAATTACCAAATACTACAGCTGCTCAAAAGCACTACTAGTCTCAAGGAACAAGCAATTTTCTAAAACGTAGGAAACTAAACCGATTTCGGAAAGTGTTTTACGATGGCAATCACAAATAAAACCCAGCCAACAATGAAACTCAAACCTCCAAGCGGAGTGACTGCGCCAATCCATTTAATTTCGGTAATGGCTAAGAGGTATAAACTTCCGGAGAAAATAAGAATGCCGGCAAATAGAAATAGCGCTGCCATATTGAGGTAAGAAGAAGGCATGCTGAACGATAAAACACCAATCAGCAACAAGCCCAAAGCATGATAAAAGTGATACTCTACCCCTGTTTTATAGACCTGAAGTAAATCAGGCGTAACACGCGATTTCAGACCATGAGCACCAAATGCTCCGATCATCACTCCCAAAGCCAGTAAAATGGCCGCAGTTACTAAAATTGTTTTGGTCATGCTTCTGTTTTTTATCGTTCATTCCAACAGCCGACACCCAAATTTGTTGCCGACGGGAAAAACATTTCAGATTAGAATGCACTCGCGAACAAGACGACGTTTAAAGCAGTAACTATTGCACCAAGTGTGTACAGCATCCACATTGAGATCGTTGAGTTTTTATATTTCCCCATCACCTTTTCTGAAGAAGTCAGGTAAACTTGTGTGAAAATGGTAAAGGGCAACTGAACACTAAGTACCATTTGCGAAATCAATAAGCCTTTAAACGGATTTGTGATGAAGAAAATTATCAGTAAAGCCACAACCAGCGAAATGACAACACCAAGTTTCGAGTGGTTATCCTTTATGTCATAAGGCTCCTTGTACATCCCGGCAAAAATACTCCCGGCCGACATACCCGAGGTTATTGTTGACGAAACACCCGCAAACAACAAGGCCACCGCGAAAACATCTGACGCATTGCTCCCAAGAAGCGGCCCCAACAGGTGATTGGCCTGCTCAAGCTCATCGACCGGCGTTTTTGTTTTAAAAAAGGTTACCGCAGCCAACAAAATCATAGCACTGTTTATTGCCCAACCAACCACCATACTAAAAAGTGTGTCGAAGAACTCGTACTTCAGCTGCTTTTTAATCACCGCATCATCGGACAAGTTCCACTGTCTGCTCTGAATAATCTCGGAATGCAAGAATAGGTTGTGCGGCATCACAACGGCTCCCAAAACACTCATGATCACAAGGATTGAGTTCTCAGGAAATGCGGGAGTTACCCAGCCTTTTATTGCTGGTCCCCATTCTACGTCGACCAGGGAAAGCTCATACAAAAAGGATAAACCAATTACTGAGACAAAAGCAATAATCCATTTTTCGATTACCCTGTAATTTTTCGAGAAAAGCATGATGATGACAAAAATGGTAACCAAGACGGAACCAAGCCGGATGGGCACGTCGAACAACATTCTCAGGGCAATGGCTCCTCCGAGAATTTCGGCCAAAGAGGTAGATACCGATGCAAGCATTGCTGAAATCTGGACACCTCGCGAATAAAGCGGCTTAAGATGCTCTGTAGCCGCTTCTGACAAACAGAGCCCGGTAACAATCCCCAAGTGCGCAACGTTATGTTGCAATATAATCAGCATGATCGTCGACAAAGTAACCATCCACAACAAAGAATAGCCAAATTGTGCACCAGCCGCCAAATTGGACGCCCAGTTACCCGGGTCGATGAAACCAACGGTTACCAATAAACCAGGCCCTATAAACTTTAAGATTTCTGCCGCCCCAAGTCGAGGCCTATGATTTTTCGGATCAAATTTCGATTTCCACCACATAGTATTGTCATTATCGCAGGACAAATTTAAAACCTGCAAACGGAAATCAGCATCAACGAAAGGCTAAAAAATGATATTTAATATTATCGCGATTACCAGCTTCTCTCCCAAAAATACATTGGCGGATTACATTCGGTAAAACCGGCCTTTTTGTAGAGTTTTTTTGCACTATCGTTATCGTGCCGTACTTCGAGATTAACACGACAGTAACCGTTCTTTTCGCCCCAGACAGCAATTTCATCCAACAAAAAATGACCAACACCCTTCCCCCGGAAATCAGGATGAACAACAAAATCGTGAATATTGATCAGATGTTTCGCTTTCCATGTCGAGAAATTTTTATTACAGTTGGCCAATGCCGCATAACGATCGCCGGCTTTAGCCAGAAAACCGATGTATCCGGCATAATTTCGCAAGCCTTCTATAATTTTCGGAGCCTGCCCCTCGTGCATAGGAGCACTAACCCCCATCGGGTCGCGCATATAACAATCGAGCAGGTTGATTAATGCATCAACATGCTCGTCGTTATATAAATCAATCTCTACAAAAGTCAATGGTATTTTTGCCATGGAAGAAGTTCTTTAAACTTTAAACCTCCATGCGTCAATGTCATATTTCTTTACGCGCGTCCCCAACATACGCTCGGTAACCTGCAACATATCGGCTGCTTTCGCAATATTTCCCTTTGTTGTAGTTAACGCCTCGCGAATAAGTTGCTTTTCAACTTGCTCCACGGTATACATCAAACCTCCTTTAGCCTGTGTATTCGACGAATCAGCTGTTTGCAACGATGGTGGCAAATTGTAAGAATGAATAACATCATCGGTTGTCAGGATACAAGCGCGCTCAACGCAGTTCTCCAATTCACGGATGTTACCCGGCCACGAATAAATCATCAACATGTTCAACGCACTGGTTGTGATACGTTTCACGCCTGTGCCGTTTCTTTTATTAAATTTCTCGATGAAGTGATCAACCAACAAAGGAATATCATCGCGACGCTCGCGCAATGGAGGTAGATATAAGGGGAATACATTGATCCGGTAGAACAAGTCCTCTCGGAACTCCCCTTTCTCGATCGCATCTTCCAGGTTTCGGTTGGTTGCCGCAACAATCCGGACATCAACCTTGATTGTTTCGGTACCTCCCAAGCGTTCAAATTCGCGTTGTTGCAAAATACGCAGGATCTTCACCTGTGTTGACAAAGGGATATCCCCGATTTCATCCAGGAAGATTGTACCACCGTCGGCCAACTCAAAACGCCCCTTACGGCGACTATCGGCTCCCGTAAAGGCTCCCTTTTCGTGACCAAAAAGCTCACTTTCGATCAAGGAGTCGGGCAATGCCGAACAGTTTACCTTTACAAAATTATTTTTTGCCCGCTTACTCGAATAGTGAATCGCATCGGCAATCAGCTCCTTACCAATACCACTCTCCCCACGGATCAAAACCGTTGAGTTCGTCTCAGCGACCATATTAACCAGTGAATACACATCGCGCATCTTGCCCGAGTTACCCACAATGTTGACAGGACGATGTCCGTCATCCAATTTACTCTGGAGCTCTTGATTTTTCTGCCGAAGAGCTTCCAACTCCTCCATTTGCTCTTGCTTCGAACTAACAACTCTCGAAATCAAACTTCCGATTACCGATAGCAAATACAGGTTTTCATCCTTTGTAATATAAGGATTATAACTCCGCATCATACCCAAAGCCCCTGTTACCTGCCCTTCTTCCAATACGGGCACGCAAACAAAGGTGAGATCTTCACCGTCTTTTGATTTTAGTTCCTGTTGTGTTCGATTTAAAAACAGATTCGATTCAGAGATCTTGTCCACTACAATTGGTCTTGCCAATTCAATAACCCGTCCTATAATTCCTTCGCCTAAGTCGTACTTACCTCTTGCCTGCTGTGCAGTGCTGTAACCGTAAGCTGCTTCAATATAAATCTTCGAATTTTGTCTGTTGAAGATTGTCAGGAAGCTTCGCTCTGCATTCAAATGCTTTACTAATAGTTCCAGAATTACCGACAAATCATTCTTAAGCTCTTTTGTTTGAATAAGTCGTTGACTAATCTCAGACAAAAGCGTTAGCTCTTTTACGGTAACATTCGTTACCCGCCTTTTTACACTTAAATTCCATACTTTCCCGCGTAAACAGATTTGATTCCGGTTTCTTTTTGCCACAAATTTTTACAAGAAAAGAACTTCTTGCAAATTATCAATCACACTATTGTGTCATTTTAACGAAATAGTAACACGCAACCCATCAAAACGACACGTTCTTCAGCCAAAATTATTTCCACTAATTTATTCAGATATCTTTAAAAACTCTATATTTAGCTTTATTAAAACATTAAAAAGCACGTGAAAATTAATCTTGTTATCATTCCTACCTACAACGAAAAGGAAAATGTTGAGCGAATGATTCGCAAAGTCTTCTCATTACCAACAGCTTTCCAAGTCTTAATTATTGATGACAACTCACCCGATGGAACGGCAGATATCGTAAAAAAGTTGCAGTTGGAGTTCCCTGAAAAACTTCATCTTATGCAGCGCGAAGGCAAGCTGGGATTGGGGACTGCTTATTTGAGCGGATTTAAGTGGGCATTAAACTATGGGGCGGACTATATTTTTGAGATGGACTGCGACTTTTCGCACAATCCCGAAGATTTGGAGCGCTTGCTCGATGCCTGCGAGAATCAAGGAGGTGATGTAGCCATTGGCTCCAGGTACATTAAAGGCATCAACGTTATCAACTGGCCGCTGGGCCGCGTGTTGATGTCGTACTGCGCATCTGTTTACGTGCGCTTTGTTACAGGCATGAAAGTGATGGATACTACTGCCGGCTTCAAATGTTTCAGTCGCTATGTGCTCGAAACGATCGACCTTGATGATATTCGCTTAAAAGGCTACGGGTTTCAGGTTGAAATGAAATTCACAGCCTGGAAACACGGCTTTAAACTGATTGAAGTCCCCATCATTTTCACCGACCGCCAAGAGGGAAGCTCGAAGATGAGCGGTGGTATTTTCAACGAAGCACTTTGGGGAATCCTGAAGATGAAAATCCGAAGCTGGTCTAAAAACTATAAACCGGGAAGCTAGTAAGACAATCAACGCGTGAACAAAACAAAGAAGATAATTGCTTAAGGCTGCAGAAATGTAGCCTTTTTAATTTTCAAATCGTAATTTTAGACAAAACCAAATAACATGAAGCAAACCATCATCCATAACGCGATCGTAATTAACGAAGGAAGGCGTTTCCGTGGGGGAGTCATTATTGAAGGTGAATTTATTAAAAAAGTATTTGAGGGGGATTGTCCCGAGACCATCGACAAAAGCATTGAACTGATTGATGCAGAAGAGCGCTGGTTAATTCCGGGAGCCATCGACGACCAGGTGCATTTTCGGGAGCCGGGCTTAACGCATAAAGGTGAAATTGCGACGGAATCGAGAGCAGCACTGGCCGGTGGTGTTACCTCGTACATGGAAATGCCCAATACCAACCCGCAATCGACCACACAGGAAGAGCTGGAAAAGAAATATGCCCGCGCTGCAGAAGTGTCGGCCGTGAACTATTCGTTTTACATGGGCGCTACCAATAACAACCTGGATGAAGTGCTGAAAACCGATCCGACCAAGGTCTGCGGTATTAAAGTATTTATGGGCTCCTCAACCGGAAATATGTTGGTAGACGATGAAGCAACACTGGCCGAAATCTTTAAGAATGCCCCAACATTGATCGCGACTCACTGCGAAGACGAAGAGATGATCAAACACAATATTTCAATCTACCGCGAAAAATACGGCGAGCTTGTCCCTATCTCCCGACACCCGAAAATCAGGAGTGCCGAAGCTTGCTACAAATCATCGTCGAGAGCAGTTGAGCTGGCCGCCAAATATGATGCGCGCCTGCACGTTCTGCACATTTCGTCGGCCATGGAAATGGACCTGTTCCAACCAGGCCCGGTGAAAGACAAAAAAATTACCGCAGAAGTTTGTGTACACCACCTGTGGTTTGACGAGCGTGATTACCTGGATTACGGAACACGCATTAAGTGGAACCCGGCAGTGAAATCGGAAGAAGATAAGCTGGCTTTATGGGATGCCCTTCTGGCCGACAAAATTGATGTGATTGCAACCGACCATGCACCGCATACGCTCGATGAAAAATCACACTCTTACTTCAAAGCGCCATCGGGTGGGCCATTGGTGCAACACTCGGTAACAGCGATGTTCGAGTTTGCAAAGCAAGGCAAGATTACAGCCGAAGATGTGGTGAAGAAAATGTGCCACGCTCCGGCCGACCTGTTCCACGTTGATCGTCGTGGCTATATTCGCGAAGGCTACTATGCCGATCTGGTACTGATTAACCCGGAAAAGAGCTGGCTGGTACGCCCCGAGAATATCATTTACAAATGTGGCTGGTCGCCCTTCGAAGGTGTAACATTCAGCACCCAGGTATCGAAAACGTTCATTAACGGCCAACTGGCTTACGATCGCGGACATATTGAAGATTCAGTTCGTGGAAAACGGTTGGAGTTTAATTACTAATCAAGGTGTCATTTGTTGAAACAGAAATTTGATCCGAAATAAAAAGTCCGCTACCCCTTGATCGGGATAGCGGACTTTCTTTTTTATTGGATTCTACAGTTTACTAGTTCACCACAATAATCAGGAATTTCGAGGTTTTCCAGAATTCCGTTGGGTTATCGATCACCAAAGCCTCAGCCTGATCTTCTCCCTCAAAGTGATATGACTCGTCCGGATGATTCGTCACCAATTTCGCTTTGCGGGCATTCAATTCAATCCGTTGCAGATCCCTGATATCAACCTTCGTGAAATAATCACCATTGAAATCCTGTTTCATTTTCAGGCGTTTGCCGATTCCCAGGAAACCGCCATCCTTCTCCACCAAGTCATTTTCGATCAATTCTTTCTGCGACCCAAACGCATAGTAAGCCGTGTTCATCTCAATGGTCTGCACATCGATGGTGTTGGTTTTATCCATCAGTGCTTCATCTTTCAGTTTGCCCTCGGCTTCCATTTCTTCCATCCGGGTCGACATATCGGCCATATCGATGTGCAGTTTCTCCATCTCCGTTTTCAGCGAAGCAATCTCGGCGTCCTTCTGTTCAACCTGTTTGCGAAGTACCACAATAGCACGCTTCAATTCGGCAACCTTGCCATTTGAGCTGCCCAGTTGTTTTTGCAGTTTATCGATCAGCTCTTTGTTTTGACGCATCAACTCGTGAATAGCTGCGATATCGCTCAAAATTTGATCTTTATCTGTT
>QKCF01000410.1 GCA_003246935.1 Sunxiuqinia sp.
TCGTTAGCTCTTTAGCCGAACCAACATTTACTTCTTGGCTTTCCATCCCGATGAAGGAGACGACTAATACCGTATTGGGAGCAACGGATAGTTGGAATTTTCCAGCGGTATCGGTTACTGTTCCGTTGCTCGTTCCTTTGTTGACGACAGTTGCACCGATTAGCGGTTCTTGGGTTGCTTTGTCTTTTACAATCCCCGTCAGCATATGTTCCTGTGCTTTTAATCCGGAGATTAAGGAACATAGTAAAATCATGATGAGTAAGGTTCTTTTCATATTTAAGCTGTGTTAATTGAGATCTTTCTGCTAGTTGTCAAAAATAGTAATATGTAAGTATTGGTTTTTATAATTGGTATGATATGTTATTAAAACGCAAAATATATAACATTGTGGTAAAATATATTGCTTTTAGTGATAGTGGACGTATTATCGCTGCCAGATATGGCTCTGTGTTCTTGTATTATAAAAAAACGACAGAAGAGATATGCATGCAGGAGCAGCGGAATTTGTAAACTGAAATTTAACAATGCAGTTGTACTTGTTATAAACGATATTTCATAACTTGTTACAATCAAATAACCTTAAACCCTAATGTCGTTCAAGATGATTGAATCCTGTAAGTTTGTATAGAATCTTTCGGAGACAGTTGAATTCTCACTGTCTAATAGAACTGCTACATTCGATTGGACGGTAGGTTAAGCGTTAATTTAAATTATCTGCATTATGAGTCCCATGAGAAAGAAGTTTGACAAAGAATTTAAGAAAAGGCAGTCGAATTATCCTATGCAAGAGGGAATGCCAGTGAGATTGCATACGGGGGAGGGATTGATCTCGAATTACTTTATCGGTGGCGCAAGTTTTCAAAAACTGCCAAGGAACAAAAAAGGTTTGTGTTGAAGAACGTTAGGGTAGTCGAGCAGATGCCCGATAAAATCTACCTGGATATCAACTTTCGACATAAGCGCACATTAAAGCAAAACTAATCGACGTTTAGATACCTTAAGTAAAGTGATAGAAAAGAGATAATGAAATAATCTTATGCTTCCTTTGTTAGTTTTTTTAAAATCTAGGTTGGATTTTTACCATCAAAATCAACCATTTTAGCCTTTTTAAATACATTGCTTACAATGAACAGTGCGCAAATCGAACAAAACCTGTAGAAACGAATGAAGTCTCTTACGTCAGAGACTTTTAAACGACATGTTAATAGCTTATAGATTGCCCAAGTCATTCATCATTCGTTTGTAGAAAGGTAATTTAAACCTTTCGAAAATTGAGGGTGAAACCTTCTGGAAGAAAAAAGTCTTTTTCTAAACGGTGCTTAACGCCGATTTACACGAAACAATTTCGCAGTTCAACGCTGAGTGTCAAACACGACCAACGTTTTGTGATTGTCACCAATTTAAAAAACAACTAAATAAGAATCAAAGAATAGCAGTGTGGCTCGTAACCAACCAGATATATTTTTGCTGCATTTTCAGTATGATTTTGCCTATTCAGGTGTAGATGAAGAAACGGATATCGTGTTTTTTGACATTATATAATCGCCATAAAAGAGCCGGATTATATATCGTTAGCAACGGGTGGTGTATGTAATCTCAATAAAGACCATATTAAAGCCTTTAGGCAGAGGAAGGCCATCTTGTTTCCTGATGCGGATTGTGCCGATAAATGGGCTGAAAAGGCCAAAGGAACTGATATTTTTGTTGATAGATAGTTGGGGGAATTTTTGGTCGAAACTAATTTGGCTGATCTTGTATTAGGATAAGGGGTTTCCTGTTAAGATTTAAGCGTATTTAAGTAAACAAATCTATATTAGTCGAACAGCAGTAGAATAAAGGAATATCTAGTGGGAGCCGTGGCTGAATATGGATAAGTAACTTCCTTTATATAGTCGGATTAACAGCTTGCACATGATTCCAATTGGAAGAGATCAAATGATACAATCTAATTCATATCTATCGTTTCCTGTATGATCGTGGTGACATGCCCATCACCTTTTTAAATTGTCGTGAGAAGTAAAATTGATCGTCAAAGCCGATATCGCGGGCAATGTCTGCAATTGATCGGTCATCTGAGTCCAGCAGTCGGCAGGCCCGTTGAATTTTTAACTGAATGAAATAATCAATGGGTGAGTGTCCGGTTCTACTCAAAAACAAGCGGGAATAATGGGATGCAGATAGTTTTACTGCCATTGCCAATTCCTCCAATTTATATTTCCGATTGATATTCTCAAGCATGAAGTTGATACTCTGGCTTACCGGATCTTTACTGAATTGTTCGTTAATCGACCGAAATTGAGTGAGATAAGTAAATGAAGCAATTAGTCGGGGAAGCGACTGACTGATATACTCCAGGTTTTCAAAACTATGACCTCGTTCGAGAATATAAAAAAGCTCATTGAAAAGTTCAATTCGCTCATTAATGCGTGAGTTATTGGTGCGCTGTACCGGCATTGCCTGAAGAACTGGTTTTCCCAGATGCTTGGCTTTGGGGCCTGCAAAATGGATCCAATAAATCGACCAGGGATCGGTTTTGTCGGCAGAGTAGGCGTGTGGCGCCCCTTCCGGAATGATGAAAAAATGATCGGCAGGAAGTGGCATTTTTTGATTTCCCAGGATAATGTGACCATTTCCCTCTACATTGTATATTAAAATAGTTTGTTCACTGCCATTGGGTCTTTCCCTGAAGTGATGGCGAGCTTGGGGATAATAACCAATGTCGGTCAGATAAATGTCACTGCAAAGCGGAGACTTTTTGAGCTGGTCGATAATGCGTTCCGGTATAACGTAGCTCTGCTGTCCCGGAAAACCATCTTGTTTTTTCATCATGTCTCCTTTGAATTTGAATTGTTAATGTTTGATCGGCTGGTTTTCATCGTAAGCTTGTTTTAACGGGTTTAAAGATAGTTATTTGTTTGGGTTATATGGTGAATTGTTAGTTCGTGTTATAGTATTGAGTATGATAAAATAATCCATATTTTTGCAGGATTGTTCATTCCCGGACAGTGGTATACAAGCTATTTTTGGAAAACTAAATCAATTACTGTGAACCATTACAAATTTAATCAGCCTTTTATCTTAGGAATTACCCTGGTTTCCGCCATGGGGGGACTGCTCTTCGGTTACGACTGGGTGGTTATTGGCGGTGCAAAACCTTTCTACGAACGATTTTTCGATATTGCCAATTCGCCGTACCTGCAAGGTTGGGCAATGAGTAGCGCACTGATCGGTTGCCTGCTTGGAGCTGTGTCGTCGGGCTATTTGGCCGAACGCTTTGGTCGGAAAATACCACTGCTTGTTGCTGCAGCTTTATTTACCCTCTCAGCTTTTGGGACGGGAATTGTAGATCAGTTCACTCCTTTTGTCTTTTACCGTTTAATCGGAGGTTTGGGGATTGGTCTGGCTTCAGCTATTTCTCCAATGTATATAGCTGAGATTTCACCGGCAGCTATTCGTGGTCGTCTGGTGTCGGTAAACCAGCTAACAATTGTTATCGGAATTCTGGCTGCTCAGTCGGTCAATTACTTCATTGCCGAAGCAATTCCAGCAGGCGCTACTGATGCTGATATTCTGAATTCATGGAACGGCCAAATGGGGTGGCGCTGGATGTTTTGGGCCGAGTTGGTTCCTGCAACTTTGTTTTTTTTATTGGCTTTTTTAATTCCTGAAAGTCCGCGTTACCTGGTTAAAATTGGAAATCTTTCCAAAGCAAAATCAATTCTGAACCGAATTGGGGGTGATGCATATGCGGCAGAAGAAGAAAAAAATATTGAACTGAACATTAAAGCTACTCCTGCGAAGGTGGAGACTAAAGAGTTGCTTTCGCCGAAAATAAAGCCAATTCTGATATTAGGGATTGTGCTGGCTGTTTTTCAGCAATGGTGCGGCATCAATGTCATTTTTAATTATGCCGAAGAAATTTTTACAGCAGCCGGGTACTCCGTTGGCGATATGCTTTTCAATATCATCATTACAGGAACAGTTAATTTGATCTTTACCTTGTTAGCTATGCGTGTAGTTGATAGCTGGGGACGACGGAAACTGATGATTATCGGTTCAAGTGGTTTGGCTGTAATTTATTTCATTTTAGGTGGAAGTTACATTCTTCAATTGCAAGGCTTTGTTGTGTTGATCCTGGTTTTGTTAGCCATCGCGACTTACGCCATGACACTGGCGCCGATTACCTGGGTTGTTCTTTCGGAGATCTTCCCGAACCGCCTGCGTGGTGCTGCGATGGCTGTTGCCACAACGGCTTTGTGGAGTGCTTGCTTTGTGCTCACCTATTCATTCCCGATTTTGAATGACCTGCTAAAAGCCGGTGGAACTTTTTGGTTATACGCGCTCATTTGCCTGTCGGGCTTCCTGTTCATTTGGAAAAAATTGCCTGAAACCAAGGGCAAATCCCTCGAAGAAATTGAATCAAACTTTTAAAATATCCGACGTCATGAAACGATCTTTTCTGGCCTATTTATTCCCTTTATTGCTGCTGGCGGCCTGCGCGCCGAAAACTGAAAATCGCATCGATTTATCGGGGGAATGGCAATTTGCTACTGACCCGACAGATGTGGGGAAATCAGAAAAATGGTATTCCGAAAATTTGAAGGAA
>QKCF01000280.1 GCA_003246935.1 Sunxiuqinia sp.
AAGATAGATTTCCCCCAGGTTCACCCGAACAAATGCTCCTACTAAAAAATTGTTTACCGAACCATCATTAAACTGGTCTAAACTCGTCGTAATTTTTGATGATGTATAACCGCCTTTTATACCTAGATTAATCGGTGAGATACCGAATGATAACTGGGTCACAACTAGGAACACCCCCACCATTAAGATTTTTTTCATAAACTAATTTTTTAGTTATAGAGCAGTAATTCGAAATTAAGAAGAACAAAACATTGAAATTGATTAATGCAATTATTTTGTCCTCTAGGTGTAAACGCTAGTTTAATTAAAATATTACCTGTTTACTTATTCCAAATAAGGTCGCAGGCATCAGCCGGCATCCAATGTTTGTCCTTACCTTCCCATTTCACATTACAACCTATCGGGTTTGTCACAGGTATTGAGATATTTTTGCCGTCTAAAAGCTCCTGCAAAGCACGCTCCAAATCATTAACAGTCGATTTCGACGTATCTTTAGGATTATCAACCGCCCTACCGGTATAGACTAACACACGCTCTTCATCAAATACATAGAAGTGAGGTGTCCGTAATGCACCATAAGCCATCGCGATCTCCTGAGATTCGTCATAAAGATAAATCCAGGGGAACTTATTCCATCTTCAGCGTAGGTGTTTCTACTATTCGAATTTATAGCGACAAACTGTACCCCGTTCGCTTTATACTTCAGTGCGGTTGCCCGAGTTTGTTCATCGCTTCCTATTACATAAGGACAGTGATTACAGGTAAAGAAAACCACAAGAATTCGCGAATCCTTAAAGTCGTCTAGGTTATAGACGCTTCCATCAGTTGCAGGCAGATTAAAAGGAATTGCCTTTCCCCCAATTTCCATTGTAAAACTCATAACTACATTTTTCTTTTAACAACAATAGAAATCACGATTGGTTTTCATTCTTTCCTGGACTATCAAAAAGGCATCATAGTCGCACTGGTATCACCAATTTGTAGTTTTAAAGCATATTCTGAAACGATTTCCTAGCTAAAACAAAGAAAATCCGGGAATTTTTAAAGCAAACTATTGGAAAATAGAAAAAAAATCTAGTAGTTTGAAAATATGAATTTTATCAAATTAATTACGTTATAATCTTTTGTTATCTAAGTTAATAGCTTAAAAAATGAAATCGGGTAAGAACTCAAAAAAGAACTTTAAACCTTCTGATGTTGAGAAAAATGATTCAGGCAGCCAATTAGGCAAGGGTGTAAAAAAAGACAGAAGTGGCAAAAAACGTCTATCTATTTACGACGAGTTTGACGAAGACGAAATGGATATGACAAATTACAAACGTGATGATGATTTTTACGACGAAGAAGATGACGAGGATTAACCAAGTGCCTTACTTTCGTTGAAAACTACGAGATTGGATTATTCACGATATTTTGAGGTTTATTTTTTAAATAAGCCTCAAAATTTTTCACTAAGATTTCCATAAGCCTCTTTCGTGCGGACAAAGTTGCCCATGCAATATGTGGAGTAATCAGGCAATTAGGTGCTGACAGTAATGGATTTTCATCCATCGGGGGTTCTTGTGACAGAACGTCTAAGCCGGCGCCACCCAAATGGCCGGATTTAAGAGCTCCAGCCAGATCAGTTTCATTTATCAACGGTCCTCTCCCTGTATTTATAAGGATAGCTCCCTGTTTCATGAGGGCGAATTTTTCTTCGTTCATAAATTGATAGTTCTCTTCTGTCAAAGGGCAATTCAGGCTCACAAAATCAGCTTGACTCAGGAGCTCGCTTAATTCAACCTGATGCCAGGCTTCATTTAAATGACTTTTATCCGATCGGTTCTGAAAAATAACCTGCATGCCGAATGCTTGCGCTATTTGAGCAACCTTCTGACCAATCTTCCCAAACCCAATTATGCCAATTACTTTTCCTGTCAACTCTGTTAATGGAGTTAGTCGATACGAAAAGTCAGGGCTTTTCCCCCATCCTCCGCTATTAACGTGATCAGCATGTTTGGTCACTTGATTCGAAAAAGCAAGAATAAACGAAAACACAAGCTGTGCAACTGAGTCTGTGCTGTATGCGGGAATATTGGTCACCGTAATTCCTGCACGATTGGCAGCCAGCATATCAACAACGTTATAACCGGTTGCCATCACGCCAATATATCTTAGCTTTGAGCAATGGCTAAGGATCTGCGCCGAAATAATAACCTTATTCGTGAAAATTGCAGTAGCACCATCAATTCTTCCCATTACATCCTCTGGCTGTGTTCTGTCATAGACCGTAAGATCTCCGATAGATTCCAATAAGCTCCAGGATAAATCACCTGAATTTAATGTATACCCGTCTAGTACTACTATTTTCATAAGGCTTTCTCTATTGTCAATGATGGTAACTAATACCGAGACTATCCAATTCCTGAACTCTCAATGTAGGCATTTGCCCGTCTCTAAGTTTCTTCAAAACTAAACGTCCGGTTTTTTGGGCGTCAGCATCAGACTGGAAACGCTGCTTCCCGGTAACGCAGGGGATGTACTCCTGTTTAATATAGACTTTGTTGTCGATCAAAATTTCGTAACTCCAACCGTCTTCAACAGCAACTGTTTTTAACTCGGCTACCCTTTGCGGTTTGCACGAAAAAAACAATACTCCTGAGATTCCCAGGAGTATTGCCATTAAAATATTTTTAGAGATGAATCCAGCCATAAATGCCTTAATCATTTTCTTCATATTCTGAATTTGGTTCAAAACGATACATATCATCGAAGTTTGAACTAGTTCCTTGTTGACCTGTCAACACGTAACCAATCTCATTGATTGTAAATGCAACTGCATTGTAGCGAGACGATCCTTCAAATGATGTTTTTTCTACCCATAAGTCTGTAGATGGGTTATATTCCCAAACATCAGTACCTGATGATCCTTTTCCGCCAGTTGCGATATAACCTTTTCCATTAGATGTGAAAGCAACTGCATTTGTACGGATGATATCGTAGTCGTCGTCGTAAGAGTCGTCGCTGATGTCAGAGATTTTTCTCAACTCAGTCCAAGTACCAATAGAACCTTCTGTAGGGTCAAATTTGTAAAAATCGTTGGGGTAAGAGCCGTTTGAAATACCAGTACACACGTACGCTATATCGTCGATAACAAATGCAACAGCATTAGATCTTTTATCACCTCCAAAGTCCGCAACCTTTGACCATGTATCAGTAGTCGGTTGATATGCATACATATCTTTGTAAGCTGTACCATCGGCATCTTCACCTCCAAGCACATAACCTACACTATTAATCGAAAAAGCAGTCATGCCTTCACGTCCTTCAACATCTAAAGCTGCAACAGAAGTCCATTCGTCTTCACCTTCCGCTGCTGAAGGGTTATATGCATAAAAATCATTTAAGCGTACGCCACTGGTGCCGTCAAAACCTGTTCCAACATACAGTTTCCCATCGGCTGCAAAACTAACAGCATTGGTTCTTCCTGATCCTGGGAAATCAGATAACTGTTCCCAAGTACTACTTGATGCATCATACTTCCAGAAATCCGTCAAGCGTTCATCCTTTGCATAATTATATCCTAACCCAACGTAGCCGTAACCGCCAAGAGTTGTCCCGGTAGCACTCGTTCTTGGGATACCACTGAAGGCACCGATTTTAACCCAGTTACCAACTAATTCATCATCATTACTTCCACTACAGGAAACAATAGGAGCTATGATAGCAAGCATCAACCCGAGTTTAGCAACCCGAGCATACCATTTATTTACAAAGAAATTTTTTCGAATCATCTGTGAAAAAAAATTATATCAGTTAGGCCGCAAACATAAATGGTTAGTGAGTCGGAAAAAAAAATGATAGACGAAGGAGACTTTTTCCTATATATAACCAATTTTTATCCACACAAACCACTTTTTTATCTATATCAACTGGAATAACGTTAAAAATATTAGCATCCTTTAACAATAATTAATCGAAATTCAGCAGATTTTGTCATTTCGTCGATAAATATCACCCATTCATTGAAATTAAATCATTTTTTATCGATATTTCTTTTGGGACTTAACACAAAATTTTTGCTTTGCAAGCTGAGTTTACCTAAAAACATTTTCCTTTGCATAAATTTCTTACGAGCTCATATATGAATAAATACTTGTTTTTTGTATTCATAATTGCTTTTCTTGCTTCATGTAAAAATGATGCCGGCAATTTTACAATCGGTGAAGACCTGGTAAAAAGTGAAACGACAGTAATGATGTCGGATAGTTTCAGAATTTCTCTTTCTACTGTCGTTCTCGACTCCTTGGCCACCTCTAACCCATCGACAGCTTTAATCGGAAAATATACCCACAATTCGATTGGTTCGACCGAAGTCAATTATTACGTGAATTTTGACTTAAGTACAGATATTGATCAGATCGTTACTCGCGGAAGCGACAGCGATAGTAAAAAACTAGACAGATTGGATTCACTGACTGTAAAATTATCATATTCAGGATTCAGCATTGGTGATACAACCCAGATGGTTACGTTTAATATTTACAGGCTAAGTAACGAACTGGAAATTCCGAAATCTGAGACTTACCAATACAACAAGTATAGTTATCCTCACGATGACGAACCACTTGGAAGCGTAACTTTCCTGCCTGAGCCTTCAAAAGACAGTATAGAAATTCGTTTGGATGACCAATTAGCTGAAGAAATTATGCAGTTGGTTTACGACAATGCGAATGAAGTTAGTTCTTCTGACGACTTTAATGAGTACCTCAAAGGATTTGTAATTGCGCCCGCTGAAAATGCAAACGTGATTCTTGGTTTTGACACCGATAATATTCAGATGCGGCTTTATACATACGCTGTTACAACAACCGTAAGCGACAAAGAAACAGACTTTGAGAT
>QKCF01000395.1 GCA_003246935.1 Sunxiuqinia sp.
TGCACTGAAACACCTGGTGAAAGATTTACGCCTGGCCAAAGAAGCCGGTTTGGATGCGCCATTAATCCATCCTTTGTTCGATAGTTTCAATCACGCTCAGGATCTGGGCCTGGGTGACGATGATGTTATGGCTATTCTGAAAAGTTTGAAGTAAAACCGGGAATTCAATATTGACTGCTATCACCTAAATTCTTTCGTATGTCAGCAGATGGATAGTGCCGCGCAATACAACTGCGCAGCACTATTCTTTGTTAGGATTAATCGTCGTTAAACTGTGTAATTATCCCAGTTTTACGTCAACAGGAGTTTCGTTAAAAAGATTATCAAGCACAGGGCTACGCTCCACGATCAATGATTTCCATTTGCTGAGAGTTGCCTGGTCGGCGTTTGTCTCAGGATATAATTCAATCGCGATTTTTTGGTAGCCTGCCCGCTCTTCGGTAGGCATTCCAAACATTTTTGAAGGATCAAGTTCGCCTGTCACTTTAATTTTAATATCCGATAGCGTCATTTTGAGTTCGTTGGCCACGTTAAAAGCCAGGATATGAAGGCAGCCGGTGAGGCCACACAGGATATATTCAACCGGGTTTGGTGCTTTATCTGTTCCTCCAAGGACTGCAGGTTCGTCGACCAGTATTTTAAAATTACGGACTGAAACCTCTGACTGGGAAGGCGATTTGGTATTTGATTCGACACTAAAATCAATTTTTTGAATCTCCATTGTTTCCATGTGAAATGTTTTAAAATGATAATTTTGCAATGTTAATACGATGACTTCCATCCTCGCGGGGGAACACGATGTATTAAGAAACCGGAAGGGGTGTAATTTTACACCTTCGGGAAAGGATTGAAGGCTATGGATACCATGAACACAGCAGGTAATGTTTGTATAAAAGCACTTCGCGACGAAGAAAGGGTGGAATTGCTTGCTTCGGCCAGGAGCCTGGACTTTCGTGCAGGCGAGCTGGTGGTAAAAAAAGGAACATCGGTTAACGATCTGTATTTGCTGCAACAAGGCGCTGTTGAGTTATTGTTAGGTGACCAACCGTCGAAACAATCGCTAATGTTATTGTTCCCGGGTGAAATTATTGGCGTGAACTGTGCCTATTCCACCATGAATTACCGTTTCTCAGCTAAGGCGCTAACCGACAGTCGGGTTCTTGTAATAAACTACCATATATTTTCAGCGTACCTCGAGCGTAATTCCGAGTTTTCGATGGCTTTTATCCGTTACATATCGACAGTCAATGAGCGTTTTCTCGACTGGCATATGAAGCTTGCTGAGAAAAATTCGGCCGGAGCTCTTGCTTTTTTATTGTGTGAATTCGAGAAAAGCTACGGGCAAAGTACGTTCGAGCTGCCACTTAACAGGAGTGATATCGCCCGGGTTATTGGGTTTTCTAAAGAAAGTGTTCTCAAAAATATGGCTCATTTGAGGAATGAAGGAATTGTAGAGAGTACCGGGAAACAGGTTAAAATACTGGATTTCGGCCGTCTGCATGATATTGCTAATCACGGATGATTTCCTAGCTATCATTCCGCTTCAGCACGAATCTTTTCAAATGGTATTTGGGATTGCTTCATTGTCGTGCCTCCACTTCGCTATGCCTCCATTAATTCCTAAAAGGGAATGCACTTTATGAATTATCAATCTTTTGTCCTTGAGCCGGAGGGGCTGTTCATTTTGTCTTGACACAAAACGAACCAAAAAGTCAAGACTGCCCGAGGCAATTGCTGCGCACCGTTCACTCTCAACGCTCCATGCTAAACGCTTACGCGTTGCACTTCCGTGTTTTCGTTCGCTATTGCTGCGTGCAGTCACCCACAAGGAACCTTTGCGACAATTCTTGCTAGCTTAAGCTGGCCTATTTTTATCAAGACCGGAATCAAACTGAAAGCTTAGTGCAAACGGGAAGTTCCGACGAAGGAGGAAATCACCCGTTGAACTTAGCTTTCAGAAAGATGAAGGTTGCAGATAAAAATCAGCCTTGACTTTTTTTGTATCCTTTTTTGTGTCAAGACAAAAAAGGATATGGGGATTGGGTCAACGCCCCGATGAGAAGTTTTTATTCCGGGCAGGCTATCCGTTTTTCGCGAAGAAGCAAAATCCAACCTCCCCGCGGGAGGTTGGATCACATTTCATCAGGGAATGATGTGGTGGGTTTAGGCCTAATCCCTCTGGTCGTTGGGATACCCTTGCTGGTGGCTAATGCCAATCGAAAAACCAGTATTAAAATGGCGCTCGCTAAATTCAATATAACATCGTATACCGGAAATAAGCAGTCGGCAAATTGGGGATATCAACCAGCTGCTGCTGTTGGCTTAAGCCTAACGATTAGTTTTTAGCCCGACCGGCAAAAGACGATGCTTCAAAATTGAAACGATGCTTTAAAATTGAACGTATTTGCACAGTAGTTGATAAGTGGAAAGCTGCCTGTTTGGCGAACTTTATATTCTAAACAAAAAGCCAAAAGCGTGGCAAAACTTACCTCTGCCGTACAAGCTTGGCGCGTGGTTCTTGACAGGTTGGTTCGGGTGATTTTCAAAACCCCTGAGAATTGGTTGGACAGCATTCTGTCGGTAAATTGTTCTTTATTGCTCTCTTTTTGTATCTCCCTCCTGCAGCTTCTGTTACCTCCAGTAAAAATTTAAAAATCTAAAATTTGCTATCATGAAAAAACTAAATTTTTTTATCGGATTGCTGATGGTTTTTGCGCTTGTCTTGACTTCGTGCCAGAAAACAACGATGGATGAAAATCTGGATTCAACAAACCTGAAAAAGGCGACTGTTAAGGTGACCGGATTCGATGAGTGGGGCTTTAATTGGAACGCACAGCAATTTAATGGCTACCTGATTAATATGCTACTGGGTGATACTTCTTTTGAAGGATGGCCGCATTTTAAACAACATGTGTATCAGGGAGAAGGCATGGAATTCTGGGATATGCTGGTTACCTCTTATGATTATTGGATTTATATGATGCCGGTTGAACTGTTGGATACAAAACTGAATGCCCATTGGAATACCGGCTTGATCAGTAAAGATGGGGTTTATCCTGTCACTTGGGTCAATTCTGACGGTTGGATTGTATTTAAGTATTCGGGTGTTGTTGATGGTCAGTATTGGTCTCATATGAGGAAGCTGGTATCAAGCCGGTCAACCGATATGTTGATTGATGGAATTTGGTATAATGATGAAGGAGATGAAATTGGCTTTGAGTCGATGTACTGGCCTGAACTGATCGTCATTCAGGTAGTAAATGAAGGGGATATTCCCCCATTCTTCTACGACGAATACAATAGTCCGTGGGGGCCGGGCTACGGGAAATACAAAGTGAATCAATAAAAGGAAAATGTATTTGGGAAGGACACACTCGTATTTTAACCAAAGATAAATGGCCTGTTCCGCTGTGGTTTAGTGTGAACCATTAGCAGATGAAGACCATTTGATGGCAGAAAGGCTGGCCGGATATAGTCAGCTTTTCTTGTGCAAAAAAGTTTATCCTGAAAAGCAGCAGAGCCTGTTTCGATTCATTCCGGGATCTCTTCTGGATGAAGTTCTTATTCTGCCATATGAAAAATGAAACAGCTCAAAAAACCATTGTCGGCATTGGCAGTGCCTTGGTTGAAACCAATCTGCCCCTTGTCTGAGCCCCCGCTCCCGCGCGAATCCTTTCCGTGATTTCAAGAAAGGATGATGCCAAGCGTTCTAATCGGGGGCAGTAAAGAGATCAAAAATATCGCACTTGACTGTCTTAATATATTTCATTAACTTAATTTGTCCTAAGAAGAACTGTTTATGATTAATGTTTATGATGACATAAAAGCCCACCCTGATTCTTTCAAACAACTTTCTGTAAAGGATTTACTTTTTGTGTATTACAAGTGCCCGCAAATTGAACGATTTCAACAGTTACATAATCACTTTAACCAATTTACCTTTTCATTGCAGGGAGAGCGGATCTTTCATCAAGGTGAAAAGTCGTGGAAAGTAACACCCCAAACAGCATACTTCCATCGTAAAACGGCCTATGTTCAGGAATTAACGAATGCGGAGGATTGGGAAGTGCTTGTTTTTCATATTCCGGATGAATTTCTGATCCAATTTACCCGTGAATTCATGGACAATTTATCAACTAAGAATTTACCTAATATACCAACTGACATGTTTATCAAGGTTGATCTGAATGAGATCACAAGAACCTATTTCTATAGTATGCTTCCTTATTTCAAACAGGAAATACCACCTTCGGAAAAACTGCTAGAATTAAAGTTCAAGGAACTTCTTCTGGATGTTTTAACCATTCCATCAAATAAACAGCTGCTTGCCTATATTCTGCAATTAGACGATAAGATCAAAACCCCCATTTGGCAGGTCATGGAGAAAAATTACACTTATCATTTAACGCTGAAGGAAT
>QKCF01000327.1 GCA_003246935.1 Sunxiuqinia sp.
TCAAATTGCACAAAGAAGTTATTGTTGATTTCAACTTCGAAGTTGTTTCAGAATAATTAAATTTTTCAAACACACACACAGAATCACGTTTTTTTTCAAACAATAAAAGCCGTCAGCTTCACACACTGACGGCTTTCTTATTTTCAGTCGTTTTGAAACCTGAATCTTCGGAAAACGCAATTTTGCTTTTCAATACTGCTTTCCTTTTTTTTAACTTGCATGATCAAACATTGGTAGCGATATGAAGATTCAAACAGCATTAGCATCCTTCGGAATGTCAGGGGCTGTATTCCATGGCCCTAGTCTGAAAGCAAATCCTAATTTTGAGATTAAAGCAATTCTTGAGCGATCTAAAAATCTTTCCAATAAACTTTACCCGGAAGCGACTATTGTTCGGGAGTATACCGAAATCCTGAAGGATGATGCAATTGATCTGGTAGTTGTCAACACACCGGATTACCTGCATTACGATATGTGTAAACAGGCGTTGCTGGCAGGAAAGCACGTTGTTGTAGAAAAACCATTTACACAAACAGTTGAGCAAGCGAATGAATTAATTTCTTTAGCTAAAGGAAGAGGGTTGGTGCTTACGGTATATCAGAACCGTCGCTGGGATGGTGATTTTTTGACGGTTAAAAAGATTCTTAAAGAAGGGCTATTAGGGCGTATTGTTGAATTTGAATCTCATTTTGATCGCTATCGCAATTTTATTCAACCTGATACCTGGAAGGAAGAAGGTATAGATCGGGTTGGTGTACTGTATAATTTGGGCTCGCACATGGTCGATCAGACACTTTGTCTGTTTGGAATGCCTAAGTCGGTGACGGCTCATTTAGCAGCCTTACGAACAGGTGGTAGAGGTCACGATTATTACGATATTCGACTGCAATACGATGGATTAGCAGCGTTGCTGAAAAGCTCCTATTTAGTTCGGGAGCCTGGGCCACGCTATTCGGTGCATGGTACGCTCGGGTCTTTTCAAAAATGGGGAATTGATCCGCAAGAAGAAGCATTAAAAGCTGGCCAACTACCTGTTGGTACTGAATGGGGAAAAGAAGCAGATGCTGCCTGGGGATTGATACATACCGAGAAAGATGGGGAGATCATTCGCAAAAAACTGGAGACAGTTCCCGGAAATTATGGTTTATTCTATGACAACGTTTATGCTGCAATTACAACAGGAGTAGAGTTGCTGGTAAAACCAGAAGAAAGCAGGGATTGCCTCCGCATTTTGGAAGCATGTTTATTAAGTAATCAGGAACAGCGGACTATTCACCTGTAAGCTTCGAGTCGTCAGCTTTGATGTCTTTCAGTACATTTCGCTCTTTAATCTTTCCGATAAACAGAACAACGGTGTAGTTCAATTCCACAGGAACGTCTTTATCTAAAGCAATCGGATAACGCCCCGGAAATACGGCATTTTCCATACTACCTTTATCTCTAAGTATCCAGCTTCCTGAGTTTAGTGGATTTTTCGGATCACTGTAAATCATAACTCCGCCTGGTGCGTTGCCATTTTTGGCCAGCGAGCCACTAATTACAACGTAATTACCTGCCTGCACTGCCGTGTTTTGTGCTTTGATAATGCCTTCGGCCGACTTTAGTACGACATCTTCCGGCAGCTTTATGCGGGCAGAAAATCCTCCGTAACCTTTTTCATCATCAGAACCACCTAGCTTAAATCCTTCAACCAATGGAACCAAACGGATTTTAAAATGGATTAAGCGATAATTGCCCTTTTGCTGATGAAAAATATAACTTGTCGTTTCTTTCAGGTAAGCTTCTACACCTTCTTTGTACAATGGCGATTTCCAGAACGAAGTAGTTATTAGCTCCCCGTCTCCATTTTTGGTGCGTTGAAACTCAATACTCTTAACATCTACCTCGAAATTTTTTAAATCCCAGCCATCACTCACCTGCTGATCTCCAATTAAAATCTGGTGCCAAGCCCAAAATATGCCGCGGTGGTGTGGATGATCATCCGGAATATTTTCTGTTACTGTAGTTCCATCGGGAAGCATTACCGGGTGTAGAAAGTTGTTGCGCTTCTCGGCAGCATTAAAAGTCATCGGTTCTTTTTGGTAGAATGCGATATTCTTACCTCCATCGGTAATCCAAATACCACCTAATTCCTTTTTTATACTTATTTGTGCTGATAGATGAAAAAACGGAGATAACAATAATATCGCAGTAATGAGGAGTTTTCTATTCATTTTGGTTTAGTCGTTATTGGGTTATTAATCCTTCAAATCAATCACAATGCATTATTGCCCAACGCATCGTGAATGCGAACCATAACTAGGAGTCTTAGGTTTACCGAGAGTCCTAAGATAAAAAATGAATGCCAGATTAAATAAAATTTGATGATATTATTCAAAAAATGCCTGTTACTGCAATCCTTTTTTGAAATTAAAAACCGTTGATGGTTGAACTGGTTGCCCCGAACGGTAGTTTAAAAATACTTTTTTAATGAGCTTCGGATTTGGTTCCTGATGTTTTAGATCGAACATAAAACGGTTAAAACCGGCACCTATCAGCTGTTTTTTGTATTGAAAAAGGTTCATCGGACGATCCGGGATTACAATTGTAATTCCGTCTTTTGTTTCTTTTTGGTAGGTTTTATTAAACTCATCCTTAAATGTATTGTCGTCGTCGGCAATTTTAACAGGCATGCGCGAATAGAACAATTCAGGAACACTGTGTATGAGCACAATTCCTTGTTTATTTTGAAAGCTATTCAGGTTGTCGAAATCATTTTCAATCGAATAGGAGAAGTGGTTGATGTGCTGGCTCAGCAGAAATCCGGATGCAGCGTCGTTGTATACGTAAATCTGTTCGTTGCAGCTTATTCTGCTCCATTTGGAGATTAATAACTTCTGCGACAGGTGACTGATAAAAAAGTGGCTGACTCCTTTTGATTCCGCTTTTTTTATCAGCGTTTCCCATAACTCTAAATGCGATTCAGCAATGAATTTTGGTAATTCAATCGCAATTTTTGCAATATTCTTTTGAATGAATTTTTGATCAAAGTTCAAATCTTCCAGCTGATGCCGGCCAAGCGATAAAATAATACATTCGACCTCTTCTGCCCGGATAAACTGAAACCATCCGGTATCATCAACCCTAAGAAAAAGACTTTGCCGATCATTCTTCTTCGCGGGTACAACTTGCTGTTGTATAATCTTATTCTTCTGCTGAAAGCTAAGTTTGACCTGTGGAGCAGGTACTTTGGGAAGTCGCGAAGGGAATGATTGCTCACGTCGGCCAATCAGATACACATCGTCACCGGCGTGCACCGGGTCTTTACCATCAAAAGTAACACTGTAACGACCGTTTTCCTCCCATAAGTCTTCAACTTTAATATTGAAGGTTTGGTTAGTTTGAGCGTTACGAACCCGTAAACGATCATTATTTTTTAATAATTGCCTACTGAATAGCGTAATCTCTTTTTTGCTAACACCTGTGATCTGTCCCAAAAGAATACCCGTATTGGAGTTATCTGCTATTGCACCCGATACGTTTTGAGACAGGAAGTAGCCGGTTTTTTCGCGACCAAAATCCATCTGAAGCATAGCTTCTGCTTCATCTGTTTTTTCGGGATGATCCAACGCCAAACGATAGGCTGATGCTACCTGGAATACGTAATCAGCCGATTTCATTCGCCCTTCGATTTTCAGCGAGCGAACGCCGTATTTGTTGAGTTTCTCTAAATTCGCTAGTTGCTGATTGTCCTTCAGATTGAACAAATATTTTTTCTCTTGTTTATCCTGATAAACCATGCGGCATGGTTGACTGCACATGCCGCGGTTTGCACCCCGCCCGCCAATGTAGCTGCTGAAGAAACATTGACCGGAAAAAGAATAACATAAAGCACCGTGAATAAATACCTCAAGTTCGCAAGCAGGCTTTTGGGCGATACTTTCTACCTCCGTAAGGGTAAGTTCGCGCGCTAATACCACGCGCTTAATACCAAGCTGAGCCGAAAAATCAACGCCAATGGAGTTGTGTGTCCCCATTTGCGTACTGGCATGTACCGTTAATTTGGGGAAATATTGATGGGCAAGAGCAAAAACGCCCCAATCCTGAACAATAATAGCGTCTACTCCAACGCGCTCGAGATAAGCCATGAAGTCGAGCAACCTGGGCAGCTCGGAATTTTTGTTAACCGTGTTAAGGGTGATATAAACTTTTGCACCATGATTATGCGCTTCCTGCAGAATTGCAGGTAATTGATCTTCGCTGAAGTTATTGGCTCGAACGCGGGCATTAAATTGTTTTAGACCCAGGTAAACGGCATCGGCTCCACCTCGAATGGCTGCCCGAAACGAATCGACACTTCCCGCAGGAACCAATAATTCAGCTTTGTTTTTTTGCATGGTTAAAAGTTTGTGCAAAAGTAGCAAAACAGACCAATAATC
>QKCF01000430.1 GCA_003246935.1 Sunxiuqinia sp.
GATACGTTGATGGTGGTAACGACTATTCCCGGTGGCCCGTCTGAAAAAGTTGGCTTGACGGCGGGCGATCGCATTATGGTGGTCGATGGTAAAAACATTGCAGGAATCGGGCTTCAAAACTCCGATGTAACAGATATGCTTCGCGGAGATAAGGGTACACGGGTAGATTTGAAAATTCAACGCCGCACAGAAAAGAACTTACTCGATTTTACGATCGTCCGCGATAAAATACCACTATACAGTTTGGATGCTTCATACATGTTGAATGACAATACGGGCTACATCAAGATTAACCGATTTGCCGCAACAACAGGTGATGAATTTGATAAGGCTTTTGCCGATTTGAAGAATGGACACCGGTTGGATAACCTGGTGCTCGACCTGCGTGGCAATGGTGGTGGTTACCTGAAAGAAGCGATTAAATTGGCCGACCAGTTCCTGGGATCTGATGAGTTGGTGGTTTATACGGAAGGTACAAATGATCGCCGGAAAGAATACAAATCAAGTAGCATTGGAGACTTCGAAAATGGCCGCCTGATTGTATTGATAGATGAAGGATCGGCTTCCGCCAGTGAAATTGTAACGGGAGCAATCCAGGACTGGGACCGCGGTTTGGTTATTGGTCGTCGTTCGTTTGGAAAAGGTTTGGTGCAGCAGCCGTTCCCGCTTACCGATGGTTCGATGATTCGTTTAACAACAGCACACTATTACACGCCAAGTGGCCGCTGTATTCAAAAACCTTATGACAAGGGAGTCAAAGAATACCGTCAGGATTATTTGCATCGGATGGAGAGCGGTGAATTATTCTCGGCGGACAGCATTCATTTTGATGAAAGCCAAACCTATGCAACATTGAACAGTAAGCGGACTGTTTATGGTGGTGGTGGTATTATGCCGGATATTTTCGTACCGCTGGATACTTCAGTAAACTACGTTTTCTATAACCAGCTCGTTCGCCGCAATATTATGAACTCGTCGATCTTAACCTATCTGGATTCGCATCGTAATGAATTGCATGAGAAATATGTTAAGTTTGACAATTATCTGACAGCGTTCACAGTTGGTAACGATTTTGTTGCAGGAGTGATGGCAGAGGCTGAAAAGGAAAAAATTGAAGGAACAGAGGAAAGCATCTCGTTTGCAAAACCGTTAATTAAGCGTCAGGCTAAAGCGTTGATTGCACGCGATTTGTTCGGAACTTCGTATTATTACCAGGTCATTAATCAAGACGACGAAATAATTCAAAAAGCAGTTGAGGTGCTAAAGAATGCTTCAACCTACGACAATATATTGGCAGAACAAATAACAAATGATTGATCAGGTTATCGACTGGCTGACCACTAATTGGGTGGAAGTAACAGCCGCAATTTTAGGGATCGTTTATATTTTCCTTTCGATAAAGCAAAACATTTTAACATGGCCGGTGGGATTACTCACATCGGCCTTGTACATTTATGTGTTTTTCGTTAGCAAGTTTTATGCCGACATGGCGTTGCAAGGCTACTACGTGGTCGTAAGCTTTTACGGCTGGTACCTTTGGCTAAAAGGCAACGAGAAAGAAGAAGCTTCGCTGGAAGTCAGCAAAACACCGCGCCATTTATGGCTTTGGCTGATATTCGCAAGTGTCGGCTCGTTTCTGTTAATTGAGTTCGTATTACAACATTATACCGATTCGCCTATTCCTGTCGGGGATGCAATAACAACAGCACTAAGTTTGGTTGCCACGTGGATGTTGGCCAAAAAGTACCTTGAACATTGGTTAATTTGGGTCTTTGTTGATGCGCTTTCTACGGCACTTTATGCTTTTAAAGGTTTGTGGCCAACAGTTATTTTATTCTCTGTTTACACGATTATGGCAATTGCAGGCTATTTCCAATGGCGTAAAGAATTGAAAGAACTACAGGTTCAAACGGTAAATGCATCCCGATGACTAAAATTATTGTGCTTACTGGTCCGGAGTCGACTGCTAAGAGTACGCTTACACAAGATTTGGCAAAGTTCTACGGTGGAGTATGCTTTCCTGAATACTCCCGTACCTACCTCGATCGAAAAGGTGATCATTACAGTTACGCGGATGTTGAGGCCATTGCTCGAGGACAGGTTGCGCAGTATGACGAAGCCTTTGAATTAAACTGCGAGTTCGCTTTTTTGGATACCTGGTTGTTTGTTACCAAAGTATGGTTCGACTGGGTATACAAACGCCGGCCACACTGGCTGGATGAAATGATCGATAAGAAGCCAATTCATCTATATTTACTTTGCAAACCGGATATTCCGTGGGAGCCCGATCCACTAAGGGAAAATGGTGGCGAACAACGCGAAAAGCTTTATGAAATCTATAAGCAAGAGCTGATTAGCCGGAACCTGCCTTTTTGCGAGATTGAAGGAGAAGGAGAAACCCGCATAAAAAATGCGATTGAGGCAATTAATAACTTCAACTTTTAGGGCATTGGTGCGTTGAATTATTTGCGAATCATTTTGAAAAAGATGATTTTTGTTAGGCTTGAAATAGCACGGATTCGCAAATGAATTTGTCGCTATTGATAAAAATTAAGATCATGAAAATAGCATCAAATGTCTTGGAGCTCATTGGAAGTACTCCGTTAGTCAAGTTAAATCGCCTGGCGGAGGGCTGTTGTGCCCACGTGTATGTTAAGTTGGAATCGCAGAACCCCGGAGGGTCGGTGAAAGACCGCTTGGCCTATGCGATGATTCGTGCAGCAGAAGAGCAAAACAGAATTAATTCGGAAACGGTAATTATTGAACCGACAAGTGGTAACACCGGAATTGGTTTAGCAATGGTTTGTGCTGTTCGCGGTTACAAGCTGAAGATTGTGATGCCGGAAAGCGTTTCGGTTGAGCGTCGGATGCTATTAAACGCATACGGTGCCGAATTGGAATTGACTTCAGCAAAAGGCGGAATGAAGGAAGCTATTGCGAAGGCAAATGCGTTGGCAGCGGAGATCGAAAATTCATTTATCCCGATGCAGTTTGAAAATCCTGCCAACGTCGAAATGCATCGACTGACAACTGCTCAGGAGATTTGGAATGATACAGAAGGCAAGGTTGATATATTCGTTGCAGGCGCAGGAACAGGAGGTACAATAACCGGGGTTTCCGAAGCATTGAAAGAGGTTAAGCCTGATGTATATTCGGTAGTGGTTGAGCCATGTAACTCAGCCGTTTTATCCGGTAATCCTCCGGGATCACATAAAATTCAGGGAATAGGTGCCGGATTTATTCCAGCGGTATTGAATACGAAAGCGTATAATGAAATATTACCTGTTGCTGATGATAATGCCTTTGAAACTGCTCGCCGATTGGCCAAGGAAGAAGGGATTCTTTGCGGAATTTCTTCGGGAGCGAATGTTTATGCTGCCTTGGAGATTGCTAAGCGGGAAGAGAATAAAAATAAGCATTTGGTGGTTATCGTTTGTGATACAGGAGAACGCTATTTAAGTACAACCTTATTTAATGACTCGAAAAATGCAATCTGAAAATAACTTACTATCAAAAATAAACCATACGGTTGAACAGTTGGCAGACCCAAAGACTTACGAAGTGGTATGCCATGAACATCGTTTGGGAGAACCGGTACCGTCGTCAGAAAAATTGGCGACAATCGTCAACATGATTCGGGAGATCTTGTTTCCAGGGTATTTCGGAAACACAACATTGAGACAAGACTCGCTCCGGCACTATATGGGAGTTTACGTCGATGAATTATTCGCGCTATTGTCGGAACAAATCATGGCAGGTCTGTGCTTTACTTGCGATCGGACCGAAGAAGTAGACTTTAAGGAGCGTGAGCGTTTTGCTCAAACGCTGGCCGCTGATTTTATTTCTTTTCTTCCTGAGATTCGTCGTGTTCTGGTTACCGATGTTGAGGCTGCTTTTGTGGGTGACCCTGCAGCGAAGAGCCGCAGTGAGGTAATTTATTGTTATCCGGCTATTCGTGCCATTTCGAACTATCGGATCGCACATTGTTTGCTGCAGTTGGGTGTACCTCTAATTCCTCGTATTATTGGAGAAATGGCTCACTCTGAAACAGGAATTGATATTCATCCGAAAGCGGAGATTGGCGAGTCATTTACCATTGATCACGGAACAGGCGTCGTAGTTGGTTCAACTTGTATCATCGGTAACAATGTGAAGCTTTACCAAGGTGTTACCTTGGGAGCAAAGAGCTTCCCGCTTGACGAAGAAGGTAATCCGATTAAAGGTGTACCTCGTCACCCTATTGTAGAAGATAATGTGATTATTTATGCCCAAGCTACTATTCTGGGACGCATCCGAATCGGTCGTGACTCTGTAATTGGTGGTAACGTTTGGGTGACAAATAATGTGGCTCCAAATTCGAAAGTCCTGCAGTTTAAAGCAAGAGAAACTTCCTTTAAAGACGGGGCTGGAATTT
>QKCF01000006.1 GCA_003246935.1 Sunxiuqinia sp.
CCCGTTGGGAAATTAGTTGTTGATTAGCTGTTTAATGGCTCCGGAAGCCTTTAACATTTTGACCTCCGCTGTTTTTAGCTTGATGATTTGCTGATTGTAAGCATTGTCGGCTTTCAGATAGTCGTTGTTTACATTGAGCAAATCAGCTAACGAGGCCATTCCTTCCTGGTACTGCAAGAAAGTTTGGTGGTAAACCCGATTGGCCAGGTCGCAGTTGTCTTTTTGTACTGCAAGTAACTCTGAGGCTGTCTTGTAATCGGAAACAGCATTGGCGTAATCGATCGACAGCAGCTGCTGGTTTTTTTGAATGTCTTCCTGCAGTTGTGCTCTTTGAATTTTGTACTGTTTGATTTTATTGCGATTGGCACCTGATGAGAAAATCGGAATTGATAAATTCAGGCCAATTGTGCTCATATTACTCAGATCTTCCGGTTTGGATTTGGTGCCGTAGCTTGAATAATTGAGTTGTGCATAGGCTGCCAAAGTGGGGTATAGCTCGGCTTGAGCTGATTTTACCTGTCCTTCGTAAATTTCATCTTGTTTCAACAAGGCTTGGTAAGCAGAAATGTTGTTGATGTCGAAACCGCTTTCTTGTTTTACAATGATGGTGCTGGCAATAGCGGTAGTGTCGATTGTGACAGTTGAGTCGGAAGGCATACCTGTCAAAGCCTTGATGTAGTTTTTCTGGATTTCGATCGCATTTTTTATTGTACGGATGCTTGTCTCCAGATTAACGATGCCGACTTTAACCCGGCTTACTTCAGGCTCTGTAATCATATCATTTTTATACAATAATTCCATCAGCTTATACAGCTCCTCTAAATTTGCTTTCGACTTGTTTAGTGAGCTTAACTGCATGAGTAAAGATCCTGCCTGGTAGTAGTTATCGCAAACTTCGGCAATAACATCTTCATCACTTTTTTCTTTCAGGATGTCATACAGCTCTTCACTTTTCTTCGCCAGTTTCAAGCCAGTCCAATAGGCTTGGCTGTAGATAAGTTGTGTTGCCTGGATTCCGACGCTGGTCGAATAAATGTTGTCCAGTTCGGACAACATGGCTCCAATTTGTGCCGCCTGGTCTTCAGGTACCATTCCACTAAGGCCTTCCAGCGAGGAGGTTATGCCACCAAGTTTCATCAGGCTGTAGCTCCCTTTACCTTCCAGCTGCGGCAATCCTTTACTTCGGGTCTCACGATATTGATACATCGCTTCTTCTTGTTTCAAAGCCGCTTTCTTAACATCGTGGCTATGGTCTAAAGCATAGCGAATTAAATCGTTTAATTCGTTTTGAGCAAAAGAGGGTGTTCCGCAAACAAAAAGAAGAACGAGGCTGAAAATGCCTGCTCTGATTCTTCTTTTAAAGGTTGGGGTTGAAGTTCCCCGAGATTTTGTTTGGGAAGAATAGCTTTTCATTTTTTCTCTCATGATGTCTCTCTTCACTATGTATGGTTTTTAATATTCTGGTCACAAAAGTGAATGTTGACAGGCAATATTTATAGTAGAAATACAGTGAAGCGGTCAAATTGGGGGGCGAAATTGCTAAATGGCGGTTGAACTGACCGAAGGTGTCGGGAATAGGACTATATCAGGAGGGCCAGGAATTTTGAATGAAAGCTAATGTGATGTTATTCAGACTTGTGTTTTATACGATGGCTGGAGATGGCTGCAAAATTACGGTGTTGTTTAGGGGGCTGGTTATTCGTTTTCCAACCATTCTAAAAACTGAGGCTTTTTCGCTTTGCTGATTAGTATTTTTTCGTCGAACGGGATATTGACGTTTACCGATAATTTTCCTGAAAAGTATTGCGATATATCGATGATGGCCTTCTTATTGACGATACATTGGCGGTTAGCCCGAAAAAAATTGTCACCAACTATTTTGCCAAGTTCATCCAGGGTTTTAGTCAGCGTGTATTTTTCTCCTTTCAAGGTTATCATCGAAACAATTTCCACATCAATGTAAAACAGGGCAATGTCGTTTAGTTTCACCGGCAGGATCTTGTCTTTGTAGTGGACGAGAATTGAGCCGGTTTTGGGATTTCGTTTGTTGTTTATTGCTTCAATAATCTCATCATAATTCTGCTGATTCCCCGAAAATGTTTTTTTCATTTGCTGATATTTGAGAATCGCTTCTTCAACGGCTTCCGATGTAAATGGTTTCAGGATGTAGTCGATGCTGTTGGTTTTGAATGCTTCTAGCGCATACTCGTCGTAAGCCGTACAGAAAATGATTGGTGAATCTACTTTTATCGTTTTAAAAACATCAAAACTTAATCCATCTCCTAGTTGGATGTCGCTGAAAATCAGATCGGGTTTTGCTTCGGTCTGAAAATAGGAAATGGCTGCTTTTACCGAGCCTAATATCGCTTGTATTTTACTTTCCGGAACAACAGATTCAATGGTCTGTGCCAAATCGGTTGCTGTTATTTTTTCGTCTTCAATAATTACGATATTCATGTTTTTTCCGTTAAATGCCTTTCTGCAGTTTTATTATCTAACAATTTTATCGATACCGAGAAGAGTGAGTCATCTTCCTCAATATTTAATCCTTCGCCGGACAAGAGGTGATAGCGTTCCGAAAGGTTGCTTAATCCGATGCCGGTTGATTCGGGGGATATGGTTTTGATTTTTTTGCTATTGGTGACTTTTATCCAATCTTGAGATTGCCTGATCTGAATGATTAGCGGTTGATCCTCGGTCAACTCATTGTGTTTAATGGCATTCTCAATAAGCGGTTGAATAGAAAATGAAGGGATGTATTTGTTTTGCATGGTTTGATCCGATAGTTCAACCGTGTACCGAAGTGCTTCGCCAAAACGTACTTTCTGCATGGTGATATAGTTTTCGCAGAGCGCAATCTCTTCTTTTACTTGGATGATCTTTAACTTGTTGTTCGAAAGTGATGCCCGTAAGAAGTTCGAGAGATGTATCAGGTATTTTTCCCCTTCTTTAATATCGCTTTTGTACAGCGACTTCAGAATATTTAGTGCATTGAACAGGAAGTGGGGCTGTATTTGTTGCTTTAACAGCTGGTTGGCTGTTTCAAAGTTTACGGCTTTTAACTTCGAGTTTTCCATGTCAACTCGGTACTTTTCTTCCTGGATCAGCACATAATGTTGCAGGGCCAGAATGTAGCTATTCATTAATATTCCCAGAATGACCAGCAGTAAGAATGCTTTTAGTGGAACGTCGGTTGTTTCGCCAACAAATAAGAAATAGAGAAAAGGCGTATTTATAAATATAAATATGGAATAGATGTAGCTAATGGTCAGGAAATACAGCCTTGCTCGCGACTCGCTTATTCGCTTTTGTTTTTCGAATAACAGAAATAAACCCAAATTTCCAAAAGATGTAATTAGCAGGCATATGAGACCAATCAGCGTGTTCAGAGCCATTAGCGAAAGCTGCTCATGAGCGATGCTTAGTAGCCTGATCACGAACACGAATAACACCGTGTTTAAGCTCAACCCAAGATTCAGTTTTATTATTTTTCTTAAGGGAATACTTGTTTTCATACGGGGTTAAAAATACAGACTAATAAATTTACCACTTCTACTTAATACTCCAAACGGGAAAATTGCGACTTGATCTGTTTTATTTCACAGTTGAAATTCCATCGATCAGGTTTTCGATGCTCAGATTCTGACGGAATGGAGGGGGATGAGAATTTGGTTACACAGGTTTTTCGATGAGGACTCATAAATGATTGGACGTAAATAAGGTGAGCAGGTGGTAGACTTTTTTCTTGTTATTGTGAATGTCGAACGTTTGCATCGGTACAAAGCAAATAGGCTGTCTCGGGAGGAACAGCCTGGTTCAATTTCTTTTTGATGCTTGTGTTTTATCCTTTTTTTGACAGTTCTTTTAGTCGTTTAGCTAACAGATTGCTCCACAAATCGTTTGAACGAATCCAAAATAGCCTGCCATCCCTGCTGCTGCTGTTCGTGTGTATTCATCGTTTCGGCCTCGAAAGCTGTGACAACAGTGGTGTGATTATGCGTTTCCTGAAAATAAACAGCAACTTTCCGGCCGTCGCTAAGTTCGAATTTCAGTCGTCTTCGTGGTTCCACTTCTGTAAATATTCCTTCTAAGTCGAACTGTGCACTACCGTCTTTGGCAGCCATGGTATAGCAGAAATGTCCGCCATCGGCCAGTTCATTTTTTGCAGCCGGGCAGTGCCAGTCATCCGAGGCCTGGTTCCATTGTTTAATTGACTCGGGATCGGTGTAGTGATGCCATACGTCGTTAACATGGCGTTCGATGGTCGTGTTGATCGTTATTTTGGTTTTCGGCTCAGTTGCTTTCATCGTTTCGGTTTTAGCAGTGACAATTAATCATCCAATGAATTCCGTATTTGTCGGTAAGGCTACCGTAGTAGGCACCCCAAAACATATCGGCCTGAGGCATGGTAAT
>QKCF01000024.1 GCA_003246935.1 Sunxiuqinia sp.
AGATGAGCAAAATTAGAGTTGGTATTATTGGAGGAGCCGGTTACACGGCAGGCGAATTGATCCGGATTTTATTGAACCACCCGCAAGCTGAACTCGCTTTTATTCAGAGTAGCAGTAATGCGGGGAACCCAATTTACGAAGTACACCGTGACCTGTTGGGAGAAACTGATCTAACTTTTGTCGCTAAGGCCGACTTTAGCTTGAGTGATGTGATCTTCCTGTGCATGGGCCACGGAAAATCAAGAGAGTTCGTTACATCGAACAATATTCCCGACTCAGTAAAAATCATCGACCTGAGTCACGATTACCGTTTGAAAGCTGAAGGAAATGACTTTGTATACGGTTTGCCGGAATTGAACCGCGAAACGATCCGACAATCGGGGCACATTGCCAACCCCGGATGCTTTGCAACGGGGATCCAATTGACAATGTTGCCCCTTGCTGCAGCCGGCCTGATTACCGACGAGTTGCACGTTCATGCAATCACCGGATCGACAGGTGCGGGACAGGCACCCTCGTCAACATCGCATTTCAGCTGGCGTTCAGGAAACGTGTCGGTTTACAAAGCGTTCCAACACCAGCACTTGGGAGAGATTACGCAAAGTGTGAAACAACTGCAACCGGGATTCGATAAGGCCATCAACTTTATCCCGGTACGCGGAAACCACACAAGAGGGATTTTTGCTTCGACTTATACCGAATTTGCCGGAACATTGGAAGAAGCAGTAAGCCTGTATGAAAGTTATTATGCCGAACATCCGTTTGTTTTTATTACGAAGGAAAACCCGGATGTGAAGCAGGTGGTTAATACCAACAAGGCCATTTTGCACTTGGAAAAACATGGCAGCAAACTGATGATCTTAAGTGTCACTGACAATTTATTGAAAGGAGCATCGGGACAAGCTGTTCAAAACATGAACCTGCAATTTGGGTTGGACGAAAAAACCGGGCTGAATTTAAAACCGGTTTCATTTTAAGGTCAACGACCTTTCGCCAGTGAATCTCATGTTGGATTCGACGGCATGATCAACATTACAATTAGTCAAAAGAATGAAACTTTTCGATGTATATCCGCTGTTTAATATCACTCCGGTAAAAGCTGAAGGCTCTTACATGTGGGACAGCGAAGGCAATAAATATTTGGATCTTTACGGAGGACACGCTGTAATCTCGGTAGGACACAGTCACCCGCATTATATTCAAAAAATTACTGACCAATTAAATCAAATTGGCTTTTACAGCAACTCTGTTAAAATTCCGCAACAGCAGGAACTGGCGACCAAACTCGGTAAACTTTCAGGTTTTGATGATTACCAATTATTCTTGTGTAACTCCGGAGCCGAAGCAAACGAAAATGCCATCAAACTGGCATCATTTGCAACCGGACGTAAAAAGATCATCAGCTTCGCTAAAGGATTCCACGGTCGTACATCGGCTGCGGTAGCCATTACCGACAATCCTAAAATTGTTGCTCCGGTAAACGAAACTGAAAACGCGGTAATCTTACCGCTTAACGACATAGAGCAAGTAGTGCTTCATTTAAAGGCTGAAGACATTGCAGCAATTATTATAGAGGGCATTCAAGGAATCGGGGGAATTCGTGTCCCCGATCCTGCCTTTTTGGAAGAGCTGGAACGTCAATGTAAAAAGTATGGCACCTTGCTGATTTTGGACGAAATTCAATCGGGTTACGGACGTAGCGGAAAGTTCTTCGCTTTCCAATACACCAATATAAAACCTGATTTAATTACAACAGCCAAGGGCATGGGCAACGGCTTCCCTATCGGAGGTTTACTTATCCAACCCGAGTTGAAACCATGGTATGGCATGCTGGGAACGACTTTTGGCGGGAACTACCTGGCTTGCGCAGCCGGCATCGCGGTTCTGGATATTATGGAACAGGAAAAGCTGGTTGAAAACGCAGCTAAAGTTGGCAACTACCTGATGGAAAAACTGTCAGGCTACAAACAGATCAAAGAAGTTCGTGGTCATGGATTGATGATCGGCTTAGAGTTTGAAGAGCCAATTAAGGAAATCCGTTCGAAACTACTAACTGAAGAAAAGATTTTCACCGGGGTATCGGGAACAAATATTATCCGCTTGTTACCACCACTTAGCTTAACAATGGAACAAGCAGCGTATTTTATTTCTAAATTTGAAAAAGTATTAAACGAATTGTTCGCGAAAGCCGAACAGAATTAAAAACGAACAACTATGAAAGTCGGAAAAATTGCCATCATTGGCGCAGGAAATATGGGTGGAGCAATCGCTAACGGGATTCTTAAATCAGGATATCTCCCGGCATCTTCTATTTCAATTTCCGATCCGCGCGAAAAAACCATCGAAGCGCTAAGTACCCTTGGTTTTAATGCTTATTTGGATAATACCGAAGCTGCAAAAGACGCTGACCTAATAATTTTTGCAGTAAAGCCCTATCATATTGAAGGTGTTATTGCCAACATGAAAGAAGTTCTGACTTCAGACAAGATTCTGGTTTCAATTGTTGCCGGAGTAAGCCTGAAAGATTTATCTGAAATGGCAGGTGATGACAAAAAAATCTTCCGTGTAATGCCAAACACTGCAATTTCAATTCAGGAATCGATGACTTGTATTGCCGGAAACGGAAATACAAAAGACTGTCTGGATACTGTGAAAGAGCTGTTTGACCAGCTTGGACAAACAGTAATCATCACCGAAGAACTGATGGGTGCTGCAACGGTACTTGCGTCGTGTGGAACTGCCTTTGCATTGCGATACGTTCGTGCAGCAATGCAGGGAGGTGTTGAAATGGGCTTCGGCGCCGAAATGGCACAATTTATCACTGCACAAACTGTGAAAGGAGCCGTTCAATTAATTATGGATACCGGCAACCACCCGGAGCGCGAGATCGACAAAGTAACAACGCCGCGCGGTGTAACCATCACCGGTATCAACGAAATGGAACACAAAGGATTTAGCTCATCAGTCATTCAAGGTCTGATTGCATCTTTCAACAAAATGGGATAAGCCGACCGGTATGAGCTTTCGTTATAAAAAAATTACCGTAAAAGTCGGTAGTAACGTTCTAACCAAGTCTGATGGGACATTGAATGTCGCCCGCATCGCACATTTGGTTGACCAGATTTCGTGGCTGCATAAAAAAGGCATCGAGGTGATTTTAGTTTCATCGGGAGCTGTTGCTGCCGGACGAAGCTTATTAAACCTGAGCAAAAAACTGGATATGGTTTCATCTCGTCAGCTATACTCGGCTGTCGGTCAGGTGAAATTAATCAATCGCTACGCGGACCTTTTTCGCGATCAGGGAATTATTTGCGCCCAGGTATTAACCACTAAGGATAATTTCTCGGATCGAAATCATTACCTCAACATGAAGAACTGTATCACCACTTTGCTGGAGAACAGAGTACTTCCGATTGTTAATGAGAACGACACCATCTCGGTATCAGAGCTGATGTTTACTGATAACGACGAATTGTCCGGCCTGATCGCATCCATGCAAAATTCAGAAGCACTGATTATTTTGAGCAATGTTGATGGTATTTACGATGGTGATCCTTCCCTTCCTGAGTCGAAAATCATCGAAGAAATTCATGTGAAGGACAAGGATTGGATGAAAAACATCTCGCAGCAAAAATCAGGCTTTGGCCGCGGTGGTATGCTTACAAAAAGCTCTATTGCCCGCAAGGTTGCCAAAGAAGGTATCGACGTTCACATTGCAAGTGGCTTGAGGGATCACGTCCTCACCGACATCCTCCTGAAAGAAATGCATGTGACTCACACCACTTTCAAAGCCGAAGAACGTAAGTCTTCGAACGTGAAAAAGTGGATTGCCTATTCTGACAGTTTTGCCAAAGGTGAATTGGTCATTAACGAAGGTGCGCGAGATGCCCTTTTCTCTGAGATTGCATCCAGCCTCTTGTTGATTGGAGTTGTTAAAGTGAAAGGAAATTTCGAAAAAGGCGACATTGTCAAAATTGTAGATGAACAAGCCAACCTGATTGGTTGGGGGAAAGTTGAATTTGATTCGGGAAAAGCAATAACTGAAGTCGGAACAAAGAACAAAAAGCCCATTGTTCATTACGATTATCTGTATTTGATTGAAGATTGAAAGGAAATTTCGATTTTAGATTAAATTTTTAAAGTTTTTAAACATTATTATTTACGATTTAATCTTTCATTGATTAAATTTGTAACGAAAACGAAGCATATCAAAAACTAAAGACATTATAAGCTCAGAATAATTCGATATACCCTTTTCTAATAACCCCCTTTTGTTGACTTCAACAAATTCTTAAGATATTCTGAGTTGTCCCCTTCCTCCCCCAGGGAAGGGGACTTTTAATTTTAGCATACGACTATGGAGGTAAAAAAACAATTAGAGCTTACATT
>QKCF01000449.1 GCA_003246935.1 Sunxiuqinia sp.
CAATAGCAAGATTGCGCCAAACAATATTTTCTTCATAATTTTCATTGAGGTTGATTTGAGCTTCAATAATACGAAATTCTGTTAAGCTGAATGGTATTGTTAATTAATTTTAATAAACGAGTGATAGTGAAGTAATATTTTGAAAGCTTAATCGAGATTTCACAGCCTTTATTCTTTTTTAATTGAGAAAATTTTCCCTGTTTTGAGCATTCCAAAAAATAATTAAACATGCAGAAGTTCATTTTTCTCTTAATCCTACTTATTGGGTTAAGCTCTCCTACATTTAGCCAACAGAAGTTAAGCATTGAAGATTTTCAACAATACGGCACTTTCGTTCCCCGAAATGTTAGTGGCCTGTATTCTATGAAGGACGGGTTGCACTATTCAACCCTGGAAAATGGAAATAAGATTGTAAAATACAGTTATAAAACAGGAAATCAAGCAGAGATCATCTTTGATCTTTCAACAGTAGAAAATGCTCCGATTCAGTCCTTTTCATCATACGAATTTAGCGACGACGAAACAAAAATTCTGCTTACAACCGCGCAACAACAAATTTACCGCCGATCATTTACTGCCCAATACTACGTTTGGAACTCTGTAACGAAGGAACTCACCTCCTTATCGGACAAAGGACACCAGCAACTGGCCACATTTTCGCCCGACGGAGAACGCGTAGCTTTTGTACGCGACAATAACCTTTTTGTAAAAAGCTTAAAATTCGGAACCGAAAGTCAGGTGACAAATGATGGCAAATACAACGAAATTATCAACGGAGCTCCCGACTGGGTTTACGAAGAAGAATTTGAGTTCAACAAAGCTTTCGCCTGGTCTCCGGACTCTAAATTTTTAGCTTTCATCCGTTTTGACGAGACAGAAGTTCCCGAATTCTCAATGACCATGTTTAAAGGGCAAGCTCCAAGCCTGGACGACAATGCACTTTACCCCGGCCAGTATACATTCAGATATCCCAAGGCAGGTGAAAAGAATTCGACTGTTAGCGTACATGTTTACGACCTCAAATCGAAAACAACAGAAAAAGCCGATGTAGGAACCGAAACGGACCAATATATTCCACGGATTAAATGGATGGCCGATGCAGCCGACTTGGCCGTAATGCGTCTCAACCGTCGCCAAAACCAATTGGATGTTCTACTCGTGAATCCATTTACAGGAGACAGCAGAATGTTTTTCAACGAAAAAAATAAGCGTTACATTGAAGATGTTTTCCTGGATGACTTCACAATCCTGCCAGATAACGACTACATGGTTATCAACAGCGAGCGTAGTGGTTTTTCACACTTGTACCTTTATAACCGACAGGGATACGAAGTTCGCCAGTTGACTTCGGGAGACTACGACGTTACCAAATTTTATGGCTTCGATCCGAAAAAGAAGCTATTCTATTATCAGGCAGCAAAAGAATCGCCCATGCAGCGCGAAATTTATTACGTAAGCCTGGATGGCAAGAAACAAGGAAGGCTAAGTACAGAAGACGGAACCAACGATGCCGAATTCAGTGCCGGCTTCCAATATTACATCAGTACGTACACTAACTTAACAACTCCGACACAGACGACGCTACGCAGCGCCGATGGCAAATCGATCCGCGTGCTGGAAGACAATAAAGCATTGGAAGAAAAATTAGCCGGATACAAAATCAGCCCTCGGGAATTCTTTCAATTTGAAACTTCGGAAGGCATAAAACTGAATGGCTGGATGATCAAACCGGAAAACTTCGACCCGAATAAAAAATATCCGGTTGTGATGACACAATACAGCGGCCCAAATTCTCAACAAGTGCTGGACCAATTCACCATTGACTGGCACAACTACCTGGCACAGGAAGGCTTCTTAGTAGCTTGCATTGACCCTCGTGGAACCGCTGCTCGTGGCGAAGATTTTAGAAAATGTACTTACTTGCAATTGGGTAAATACGAGTCGAACGACCAGGTTGAAGCTGCGAAATATTTAGGTAGTCTTCCTTTTGTTGATAAAGACAACATCGCTATCTGGGGATGGAGTTATGGCGGTTTTATGACGCTGCTTAGCCTTGAAAAAGGTGGCGATATTTTTAAAGCCGGAATCGCCGTTGCTCCGGTTACCAACTGGCGTTTCTATGATACGGTTTACACAGAACGATTCATGCGCACCCCTCGCGAAAACCCGGATGGATACGATGACAACTCCCCACTTTCTCATCCCGAAGACATTAAAGGACGGTTATTGCTCATCCACGGTTCAGCTGATGATAATGTGCACGTTCAAAATAGTATGGAATTCTCTGAAGCGTTAGTGCAAGCCGGCGTGCAATTCGATATGGCCATTTACACAAATCGCAACCACGGAATTTACGGAGGTAACACACGCATGCACCTTTACAGGAAAATGACCGACTTCTTAAAAATGAATTTGATGAAATAGTATATCTCCAAGGAATATATCTTAAGCCTGTTGTTTCAACAGGCTTTTTTTATTCAAAAACGCAAACTCATCATCCACTGATAATGCGATAGCTTGTTGTAAAACTTTCTCAAACATCGGATTTTGCAATATCTCCAATGAACCGGATTTTTTCTTAATAAATTCAGGACCTAAGGGTAAACGCTTCTCCATTTCAACCACAAAATCATCCGTATAGAATGCCTTATTCGTCCTTACTGCGTCGACCGTAAAGAAATCAACACTTCTTTGCATTAAAGATTGAAATACGGGTACCAAATCTGACTTCATCAACTCAGCTTGCTCAATCACTTTTTGACCCAACGCTGATACCTTATTCCAAAGCTTATCTAGTGCTCTGTCTTTAGCTGCGTATGCAAAAGCTGTTAATACGCCATCATCCGAATCTGATGTCAAATCCTGCAGATCGTCCATCAACTGAAGATAAGCTCCATAAACATATAAGAATGTTTCCACGTCGTCGCTAATTGTACCCGACAACAAATACCCATCGGCAACGACCGATGTTCCGCCTTTCTCAACACAAATCATCAGACGATCATCAAAATTCAAATCTGCAATTCCGGCTATTAGCTGAACACTCGTTGCCTGAGCTGTGTGAATATCGAGTAAACTTTGATACAATTTCGGATACAAAGCCCTATCCCACTCCGATTCGATTAACTCCACCATGTCATAAATCCGCTCTTCATGAGAATTTTGCGGTTCAATCAGTTTTCCGGATAAGCGATCTGAAAATCGTTCAACAAAGGCAATCTTGTCCCAAGTCGAGATATTATTGTCGTCCAAATAATTATCAGTATAAGGATATAACATACTATATGCAAAGACAGAGGGCGTTAATTTGATTTCCATTCCCATCAGCAATTGCAAACCATTCATGATCCAAACATTCCGCATAGCCTGAAAAGCATCGTCAATCGTTATCTCTGGATCGTAATGCCGAGCTGCTTTTAAAAATTTCCAGGAACTTTTAATCATCGGCTCCGAAATGATCAACTGCAATTGCTCGTCGCTATAGTCGAATACATGACGAAAGAAATCCGCCATATCCTGCAGCAACTCGTTCTTCTGAAGCCGCAAGGCTTGGTAGGAACCATTTGCTTTTTTAGCTTTCTTTTTAATACTGCCCACCAGCCTTTCAAATTGCCTCTCGCAAGCTGTTTGCTCTGCCTGATTATATACCCTCATACTTTCCGGAAAAGTGGAATCGCTCGAATTCCAGTAATCCAAAACAATTTTCGCATGACTCATTTTCGAACTCATAGGTTAGCCTTCTTTTTATGATACCAAAGAGAATCAATTCTGTTTCAGCATCCTTGCTGTTTCCGACGAATAGCTGAGATTTATCGGCAAAAATCGAGAGTCCGAAAATTTCAATGAAAACTTAATATTTTTTAATCAGGGCAGTATCTCCGGACAAAATTTTTCTATATTTGCATCGCCTTTGAGGGAAACACCCACCGAAGGTTTGCAGCCGAAAAGTCGGCACAAAAGCAAATAATTTATTGCCCAGATGGCGGAATTGGTAGACGCGCTAGTTTCAGGGACTAGTGTCCGCTTGGACGTGCAGGTTCGAGTCCTGTTCTGGGCACAAAAAGACTTCGATAACTATTTCACATAGAATATGTTATCGAAGTTTTTATTTTTGTTACTGTAACATTACTGAAACTTTTCCGATTCTTCTCGTAATTTTTTCGATTACTTTATCCGTCTGACAATTATTAACCATTTTAATTATAGCCTCAAGATGGGTATCAAGCAACTTGAATTTGATCTGCGCGTGAAAATAAAACCCTATCCAAAACACCCACTTTTTGCCCATTTTCACGAGAAAAACATTTTGGTATAATAGAAATATAATAATAGCATTAACTTCTTCAAACTCCCCCATTTGTTCAAAACTAGTCTGCTTCAACTCGTTCATTTTCAATGCATACAAACCGGGCTACAAGTCCTAAACATTAACATTTTACGTTATAATTTTCCTAGTTAAAATCTGACTATTAACTAAAAAAGTTAGATCCGATTTCCTCACCCAAAAACTGCTTTTTTTCTCCTGTGAAAAGTGCTTTGCATGTGTGAAAAGAATCCACTACCAATACCACAATGTCATTAACTTAAGCTTTTAAACTGGTTTGTACTGTTGGGGGAACTTCTTCTTGGAGGGGTTTACATTTCTTTGATAGCATCGCCCATTTCTTACAGGACAAGTATTTCTAATAAATTCCTGATATAGGTATAGTAATGTTTCTTTACATTGACTGCTTATAAAACTTATTTAGAAAACTCTTGTATGCTTTCTTCCAGTAACTGATTAAATTCAGTTGGTTTCTCCCAAAATACCAAATGGCCAACATCTTTTATAATTTTAGCTCTAAACTCAGGAACATATTTTCTGATAATTTCAACTTCGGTTGGATGCATATCTGAATTTATAGCGCGGAGAGGCACTTGCAATTGTTTTAATGCATTTGTGCAGTCTTCATTCGACCATTTAATATTTTCATGCAGTGATTCCAACCAACCAACTCTGGATACACTATCCGGATAAAGATTCATCACTCTGGAGAAATTAATCTCTTGATTATTTTTGTAAAAACCCATTGCAACCAGTTTTTCATTAGTCATGTCATTCAGTAAGTCAAACGTTACACTGTCTATCATGGCACCCATTTGTGGAGGTATTTTGGTTTCTGGATTTTGTATGGCATCCACAATAACTACCCCCTTTACTTTATCGGGAATTTGATTTGCAGCCTCCACAACAACAGCAGCACCCATTGAAAATCCAACTAAGACTATTTCATCCAGTTTTAATTTATCAACAACTGCAACGACATCATCTGAAAAAGCCTTCATGGTCCAATTAGTACGGTTATTGCCTGATTCTCCTGAACCAGCGAGATCAAGAGCTACTGATTGGTATTTGTTCGAGAAATATTTAATTTGATCATCCCAAATAGTCCTTGGATTAGTCCAACCATGAACAAAAACAATTGCAGGTTCGCCTTTCCCCAGACTTTCATATGCAATTTCAACTCCGTCATTTGAATAAGCAACTTTCTTGGTCTCATTTTTACATCCGTTAATTGCCAACATTGGTAGTAGAAGTAATAGAAATAATAAAGAATTATTTTTCATCGCATAGAGTTTAGTCATGAAAAAAAATCAAAAAAGATCTCAAGATACTGAATACTAATCATCAAGATACAAATATTTATTGTATTGATATTGCAATTCATAAAGCAAACAACAATGTAAACAAAGGGATGGGATAGCATCCATCCATCCAAAGTCCTAGGTTAACCGGATGGATGGACAAGTATGTATTAACCAACAACCACTCTTTATCGGGGGGGTATTTCAAATCATATGCAAGAAAAAGAAGCACGTAAGTATATAACTGATCTATTCAGTATCGTAGGCACAAACAGCATTCTTGTGATTCTTCAAACTGGTAAGTTGAAACGTCTTTACTACCCGTTTCAAGTAATCTATAAAATTCACGCGCCACCTCTAGAGGAGGGAAAGGAATACTCTGTAGAAGCCATAAAAATGACGCTTAAGCTTGAAGAAGTATTCATAATTCAAGGGAAGGCTTACTATGTCTGGTATTTTGCAATTAAGGTTTGATCAATTGAGCAAAGCCTACATCTGGGTATTTCCAACCGCCACTTTCTATTTCTAGGGTATGCCGTTATCAGCATTATCACTTTCTCTCACTGGATGCTTAAGAATACCATTCTGGGGAGAAAGCGTCTGCTTGGTATATACGTTAATATATTCATGCATTTCTTGTGCACTGGTCAAAAGCTTAATCACTAGTAGCTTTAATTCTATTGTGGTGTTTGTCGATGTCTTCTTGACTAAGTTTTAGAAATCTTGCAGCATTGTTATAAAAGATATCTCTCTTCTGCTTATCAGACAAAAAATCAGCAGAATTTATTGCATCAATCGCTATATCAATAGATTCCGGCCATATCATCTGGTCTGAGCCAAACATGAGCCGATCTGATAATCCAGCATCAACCAGTTTTCTTAAATAAGAATGAAAGGTTGTTCGAGGTATGATCCAGCTTATTGTTGAAAGATCAGCATATACATTAGGATTCGTATACATGAGAGCTATCATTTCATCGCCAAATGGCCATGCTGCATTTTCAACATATAATCGAAGCTTTGGATGTTTTCGAATAACATCATTCAAACTTACAGGATTTCCTTTTTCAATGGGGAAATGAGAAGAACCACCTAACCCGGCACAATGTACCAATACTGGTAGATCATTTGCTTCTGCAATAGAAAAGACAGTATCTAGCTTAGGATCATTCATTGAATAACCTTTATATTGAGACGTGATTTCACCCATTATCTTAATTTTACGTTCCTCAATATCCTCATTAAGATGCTCGAGATCAATCTCATCAGGCTCATAAACTAGATATCCGAATAAGAATCTTGGATCGACATCTACCCAAGTTGTATTAAGCTCGTAATCATGACCACTCAAAACTCCAAGGACTATGTTCTGCTTGTCCATTTGCTCGATAGTCAGACTTAGCAACTGGGCTCCATCTGACGCTACTGTTTGTGCTTTTTCGCAGGGTTCCGGAAAACAATACCTCTCCTTGCTCCAAATTTCTCCATAAGAATGGAGGTGCATATCTATTATCGGAAGTTGAATCTGTGCAGATACAATCTTTGATGACAGGCCCAATATGCTTAGTAATCCAATAGTAATTAACTGTTTCATATAAATCTAATATTATAGCTGCTAATGGTCAATTATATCTGTTCGGGCGGGATCTCCAACAGAAATCCTGTCGGTCCTGCGGGAATTCGCAACAGTGATTTGACAATTCAACCCAATGAGCGCCCGCGTGCAATATCACACTGTATTCAAGCACTACCCTGCACAATTACCGGATACTTAGTAGTTGCAATGGTTGTTTTTTTGTATCACAAGAATTTTGATTGCTATTCCATTTTTTAATTCATTGATTCAGTATACCTCAATCATATTTAACTGGGGTAAAAGAATTATTATCTACATCCTTTATGAATGTTATAAGCCCATTGAAATATGTTTCAGGATCGTCATAACTAGACAAATGAGCTCCGTTAGTTGTCAGGCTTCTCCCATTCTGCACCTGTGTACTCATCCACTCCATGTACTTTGGATCCATTGTATCGTATTTACCTCCAATCGTCAACGTGGGAACCGTTAACTCCTTCAATCTATCGGAAACATCCCATCCTAATAAACTCGCATTTTTAGTGATTCCAAATTCGCTATAACCTTGCATATAAATGTATATATCTGAATTAAGGTGTGAGAAGGCACGATTGACGAATTCAGGCCACTCCTCCAAAGACTGGTGAACTATATGCTCGGTATAATAATATTGAGTCGTCAATTCAGCATATCTTGGATTTGAAAAATCCTCGTTCGCTTCCAGATCCATAATTTCGTTGAAAACCTCAGAGGGCATCTGTGGACCTAAAACCTCCTTTGCATATTTTTCATATTCCATTGCACTTGCCATCATGTTAGAAATAATCAACCCTTTAAGATTATCCTGATATTTTAGAGCATATTCCATCGCTAAAATTCCACCCCACGAATGGCCTAGCAAATAAAAATTGTCCTTCTTAAGGTTTAATGCTTGGCGCACCTGCTCTACTTCGTCTACAAAATGCTCGATAGTCCAAAGTGTGGAGTCGTTGGGCTTATCGCTGTAATAAGATTCGAGTTGGTCATAGTAAATGTACTCTATCTCAGCATTTGGGAGATAGCCATCAAAATTCTCAAAAAACTCGTGAGTGCCACCGGGGCCTCCGTGTAATAAAAGCACTTTGATATTTGGATTATTTCCCACCCGTTTGGTCCATACATTAAACGTACCTTTGGGTGTTGCAATTGGAATCATTCTAATTCCACCTGTCCGTTGGTCATCACTATTTGAATAGTCAAAATAGACAGATTGTGATCTTGTTTCTTGTTTTGTTTGTGTTCCGGCGCATCCTGCAAATAAAATCGCCAATAAGAGAAAGATGTAGTTGGTTCGTTTCATTTTAGTTTGTTTTATATTGACGTCAATGTATCGAATTACTGCCAAAGGCTGGTGTATGTCGCATCTATACAATACTGCACGTTGGTATTGGCGATCATTTCAATTCCATTTTCCTTGTAGGAACTCGGCAAATACCTTCAACGCAACATCATGCCAAATAGATTCTACTCCATTTGTTTCAACTGCATAGTGCGTGGTGTGTGGCATTATCCATAAAAACGAATTAGGAATTGCTTTGTATAAACTAACGGCAATATCAAACGGATAGAATTCATCACGATCTCCATGAATAATAAGTGTTTGACATTTTATGGATGATAGATAAGGGGGAGTAAAGTTCACATCATCATAACTATCTGCCATGTTCCTGAACTGTACAAGCAGCTTTCTATACTGTTCCTCTCCTCCGGGGTGCCGTGATTCCAACCATGACTTCAAATCATCACCAATTGGTTCATTTGACAAGCCTTTTGCAATTGATCTTCCTTCTGCAGGCATATACGATGCTCCCCCCACAAGGATCATACTGGTGACTCTTGACGTATCCATCGTGGCCATATACATTAGGGTTATTGCACCAGAGCTATGCCCTATTGCTTTAAAATGATCTATCTCTAATTTATCCAACAATCCAAACATATCCGTGGCTGATAATTCATGTGTGAATATATTGGAGGGATTAGTTGATCTTCCATGGCCCCGAAGATCGGGGATGATCAGCAGATATTCCTTTGATAGATCTTCTATCCAGCTTGACCAGTTCAAATGACTCCCCAAAAATCCATGTAGCAGTAAAAGTGGTTCCCCACTTCCATAAGTTTCATAATAAATTTTCACACCATTGGTTTCAATATAATTTCCATCCTGACCGTAAGAGCCTAATCCCAATAGCAGTAAGCATAAAACAAATACATTTTTTTTCATTTTGGATAGTTTAGTTTGATTGCGTATAATGGTTACTCGTACGGCATCTGGCAGTAGTCTGCTATATTACAACTTGTTCAAGCCCTGCTGCTCGCGACTTGAACGCTTAATTGTGAGGCACAGTAGTTAATTCTTACTTATGTCTAGAAATCCAAGTCATCAAATTTTTATCAAATTCTTTCTGCGTAATTTTTTCAGTATGTGGATTATGGCTTGCATTAGTCATGAGTTTATAGTCAATGCTCGTATTCTTAATCACTTCTTCCCATTCTGTGTGTGGACAAGCAAAATCCAGTTTGCCAGAGATTACCAATGTTGGCATTTTAAGATTCTGCAACTTGGATATCACTTCTTGTTTCGTGGGCACAGAGTTAAACAATTTCCCAAAAGCTTTCGGACTGGTTAATAAACCGCTTAACAAATCGCTCGCATCGTAGTTTGAATCAACCCAATACAAAGGTGCATTAAGGTCGTAACTTACTGAAAATTGTTTGTTAGCAGGGGTAGCCTGCATAATGGAATCTTGTTTTAATAATCTTAATTTCAGTGTTGCTTTCCTGCTATCATCAGCTTCTTTTTCCCAGTATTCATTCGCTTTTGCTGAAAGTTGCTCAAAAGAATAAGGTACACCACAAATAAGAATTAACTCGTTGATATTATCGGGAAACATAGTAGCATATTCTAATGCTATTTGAGCATGAACTGAATGGCCGATAAGAATTATTTTACCCAGATTCAGTTTAATCCTCGCAGCTTCTATATCCTCTGCCCATGTTGTCAAGTTCAACGCAGCAAGTTCTTTATCAGAAGGATTGTAATTCGGAAGGAAGTGTCTGGAATCAACAAAAATCATGTCAAATTTACTTTTAAGCGAATCTGAAAATGCTTTTGGATAATAAACAGACGAACCAATAACTATTGCATGATCCCCGCTTCCTTGTCTGACGTAATTAAATTGAATCCCATTCAATTCAATTTTTCCATGTGTTCCCACAATGCTGTCATTTTGTTTTTTTTGCTTATCTAAACAGCCCAATATCAGGACACTTAGTAATATCAGAACAGCTTGTTTCATATTGTATAATTTTCTTGCACAACTGCTTTGCAATATGGAGGCAACCACTAAGGAGCTTTATTATATAGCTTCTAATAATTATTACAAGCCATTAAATCAATACTTTACTAATTTGAATGATTGGTTCAATGTTAGTGAAATTAGGTATGTCTCCCATAATCTTTTCAGCATTTGGCGCCAATGAATTCTGATAAGCTTCAACAGATTCAAAATACAAATTTCCCATAACTTGGTATGTTGGTTCTGAATCCGGCACTCCTCCAGCAAGTCCCTGTTCAACCGTTACTCCTATTACGGCTTCACCTAATAGTTCCTTAACCATTGGGGCGTGTTTGTTACAATAATAATCCATATCAAATGTCTTCCCATTCCCGGAAGGATATAAAACACTTACCTTAATAGCTCCTTTTTTCATTTTAGCTAAATTTTTATTGCTCTTAACAACATTCGTTTAATACATTCATCTTACCCCCATTTTAGGTAAAAGTTACAAAAGAGCTATCTATGAGTTAAGTACACTAGCACCTAGATCAAGAAATCGGGTTGAGCCTTACAAAAGTAGGTACGCTTTGCTCTCATGAGATGCGAATGGATTTGGGAACTAATAGACTCAACACTCTCATCTTGAGGCAAAGTTGCTCTTGTAATCCGCAAAGGGCTATGATGTGCAGGCCGTGTGATCATTTTTCTGATTCCATATAGGTGAATTTTAGACCTTTTCTCCTCGTTCTGATATTCTCCCCTTAGCAATGACCAAAAATGGAAAAAAATCGAAGTTTGTAGTGGTGGGAAATCGATATTCTCAACATATGTGGACAGCCTCAAGACTCCCGCCTGCTATACTGCAAATTGTTGTAATATGTTGGCAATTAAAATCAGTATCTTCATACCTCATTTTAAGTACTTGATAAAAAAATTAGCTTGTGTCATACTAGCTTCATCGAACAGTGCACTGGGATAAAATAGTAATCCAAAATGACCTCCATCAATTTCAACCAATTGTTTTGGCTCAGGAGCTAGGTTAAATGCATATCGGGCAACATCTGTGTTTGCTCCTTCTATTTCGTCATCATGTGCTACCATCATAAGAAGTGCAGCTTTCAAATGGGGGATACACAATACTGAACTAAATTGGGTTGGAACATCAGGCTTGACATAGGTTACATGATTAATCCATTTGGTGTTATATCTGCAACCATATTCCATAAACCATCGATAAGCAGTTAATGGTTTTAGCATAGACGAAATGCTTTCCTGATCAAAAGAGACCACAGGCTTTGGGCCCACAGTTGTTTCGGAGGTACCTTCAATATCTCCTTGCAGGAAAGTGTCTTTTAATGATTGGAATAGACTCCCATCCGGATCTGCTGGTGGCAACTCTTTTCCACACGCGGGGACTTGGGCAACCACCGTCTTTACCCTATGATCCATCGCGGCAACAAAAATCACTTCGTCCCCGCTCATACTATCTCCCCAAAGTCCAATTTTAGTGCTATCAATTTCAGGTAATGTGGTAACAAAATCAATGGCATCACGAAATCCGCGTGCCTGTGTCCATCTGTTGAGTTGTTGCCTGGGCTCACCCTCGCTAATACCGAGGTTGCGATGGTCATACAATAACACCGCAAAACCAGAATTACAGAATACTTCTGCATAACGGTCGGCTACCATTCCTTCAATTGTTGCTGAATATCCGTGTGCCATTATAATGACGGGTAATTTTTCTGAATTATTTTCAGCTAAATAGAGCCTTCCCCGAAGGGTTGCACCTTCCGATTTAAATTCAATGTTTTTATACATATTATCTGAAGTATTTATGTTATTTCTACTGGTGTTCTGGCCAGATGTTGTGATTGCGATAGAAAACAAGAAAGTAAAACCTAAAATCTTAAGAGTTCTTTTGCAATCGTTCTTTTGCAATCGTTCTTTTCTATTAATCCTTTTAAATCAACCATGTATTTCATTTTATCTAGGTTCATCTTTTTGTAACGTTCATTTCAGATCCATTTTCTCAAATATTTTCTCCATTCCATTTTTTGATGGTCTGAAATTTAGAATGTGTTGGAACGTGAGGTTTGGGCTTTTGTCACTATTGCTGATATTATTGGGTTTTCTGAAGTAACAGTTAATCGTCACATGTATTTAAAATGTTATTTGTAGTGTTATAGACGGTATAGGTTGGTTTTTGAGTGCGAACACAGTATCGTTCGGTTGGTGAAAATTTTGATTGTCTATTTTTACAGTAAGCCCCCTTCTTTTATTCCTTGATGCAGCTACAAAAACGGGAATACTTACAAGGTCCATCACAATACCAGTTACTGCAATAAAACCATAAATATCTGCTGCTCTGTCATTGCCTCCGGGTTCAAAGATTTTAAAATTTTCATTAAATCCGATTAGCCCAACAATAGTCATAGTAGTACCTACTCCCAACAGAATACCCCCCGTTGTATTCTGTCTTTTACTTTTCTGCAAATAGTAATCACGGTTTGATGCATGTCCTGATATTTCCTGACTGTAGAGAGAAAGCACAAAAAGGAAGCAAGCGAGAAAAGTGATAGTCTTTTTCATCGTAGTTGATTTTTTTAATGTACACTACGAGAAATCAAGACTTTGAGTTTTGAGAGCTAAACATGAGAACGTCAAACCGATCTAATTAGGTTGTACTCCTTAGGTCTCAAATACAAGGCCCTCCAAATTGCCAAGCTTATATTGTATCCGGAACTTAAATTAAGAATGCTGAGCAGAATGCCTCAAGAGTCGACAATGTATTTAGAGATCAATGCATTTAATACGCTCGTCTTGAGACAAAAAACGGCCATACAATCAAATGTTGCAACTCCACACTTAAATCAGTCGCTTCTTAATGCATTTCTGCATTTCACAGTTCTTACCGATTCTGAAATCAGAAATTGAAAAAGGCGGGCAGTAGCCGCCAGGGCTTTCTGCACCACCTTTTTAAATTCGTTAGTCGTCGTAATCCGGAAACTCATTCGAAAGCATTACCCAAACTATTCCGAGCCGCTCATATAAGTTACTGATGTGCGTTCCAGGATTATCGTATGTCTCAAACTGATGTTTTACATGCATGGCATCGAGTTCCTCGTGCATCATAGTGTTGTAGTAAGTATTAGCACCATCGTTAAGACCACAATCAAAATAAACTGTCTTCAACTGTTTCAGCCCGATACGGTGTTGTTGAACCATTGAAAGCAGATTTTGAGCATTCAATTTCTCCATTTGTTCCGGAATAATAACCGGCTGTCCGTTTACAAATTCAACAGGCAGGTCGCAATAATACGGTGGATTATCAGGGTTGGGTAAGTAGGACTGACACAAATCATAGGCAGAGTTGTTCACAAACTTGAAAGGAGCGAAAGGATTGTATGGGAGCGGCCCCTCAATTCCCCACATCTGGTCTTCCCATGCTATAAGTCCACTCATATATAACACTTTAGGTTCGGGGAAATGCGAAGGTGACAAAGCGCCCACATAACGAAATACCTTCGGATGTTTCATAGCGATATTCAATGAGCCTATCGCACCTGCACAATGACCGGTTATGGCACGCCAGTTAAAATGAGGGATTGTACGATAATTCTGATCAACAAATTCAACCAGTTCTTTCACGATATAGTCTTCGTAATTGCCCTGAACCGGATTATTCAAAAACATGCAGAACCCATACTTCGTTTTTGCATCGGGCATAACGATGATGGCTTCTTTCATGCCCTCGTTATCTACCAGGTTATTAAGCCATGGCACAAATCCTTCTGCCGGGAAATCGACAGGTGTCTTATTCCCGGTTGCCAGATCAAAGTACTCCCAAGGGGCCGGATCAACCAGCATGCCACCCCAGGCCGGCATTCCATGCAGGAAGTAAATTACAGGGAAACGTTTCTCTGGACAAGTATAGTAACTTTTAGGGAGGTACACCCGGATCTCCCGGTCGGCCGGATCTCCTAATAAATTTCCTTCAAAAGCTTTAACATGCATCATTTCGGAAACGAGGGTTCCTTCACCCACTACTGCCGATTTTTCGATAGGAGCGAGCTCAATATCTTCCGTTAAATAATCATTTTCACAGGCGGCCAGGAAGAAAACAGAAGCCAACACTGCCAATAGAATCTTAGTTTTCATGGCTTTTAGATTTAGGTTTAACATTGATTTTATTCAATAATCAATTTCCATTAAAAACCAGACAAGTAAAAACAACTGCGTCGCAAATGCTTTAAATCTCGTGTCAGCAGTTTAATTCCTGTGTCAAACCGGTTTTATCGCCAACTTCAAGGATTAACAATACGTACAATATTGGAAAGTGAAATTGGTTGATATTCTAAAACTTAATAACTTATCGTTTTTCCTGAATTCAATAAAAACCTAAAATCCGATGTCTGCCCAATCTTCGAATCATGAAACGTTTTTGCAAAAGTTGACCCGGGTGATTGATGATCATTTGTCGGATGAAAATTTCGGTGTAAACGAATTGGCTGCTGAGTTGGGCATGAGTCGTAGTACGCTTCACCGGAAAGTAAAACAGGTGATTAAAAAATCGGTGAGTACTTTTATTCGCGAAACCCGGTTGAAACGTTCTTACAAAATGTTGGAGGATAAAAGCGGGTCGGTTGCCGAGATTGCCTACCTCGTTGGCTTTGGCAGCGCTACTTATTTCTCAAAATGTTTCCATGAGTATTATGGTTTCCTTCCGGGCGATGTTTTAAAAGGGAACCATGCGGGAGTTCAGCCGGTGGCAAAAAAAGAAATAAAGTTGAGTAAAGGAGCAATTTATGCAGGGGTAACCGGTGTCGTGTCGGTCCTAGTTCTGCTTGTTATTTATCTTAGCTTTTTTACCAATAGATCTGAGAACCAGAAAACTTCAATTGCCATTTTACCCCCAACCGAGATTAATCCTGAGGATGATCTTACCGGGACCCTAAATACGTTACGATATTATTTGCATAATTCGTTGGGGCATATCGAAGAATTAGCCGTTTGTTCCAACTTGTCAACCGACAAATATCAACACTCGCCAAAAACACTCAAGCAAATAGCGACGGAAGTCCATACCGATTTTATTCTTTCTATAAAGGCAAGTACATCCAGGAACCGGCTGGAAATCATCACTATGCTAGATGACTCAAAAACCGGATCCCAAATGTCGACCGAGTCCTATCAGCTAAAACCGGACGGTGAGAATTTGAATGAAATTTCGAAGCAGATCGTTTTGCATACGGCAAGGGACCTAAAGATCAGCCTTACAAAGGAAGAGCTTGAAAAGATCAACAAGAAGCTAACAAACAATGAAGCTGCCCTCCGCCATTATAATGCGGGAATTGGATTAGCGGAATATGCACGGCAAGAACTTTATTCGCCGGTTTGGAAGAAAGCCAGTGAAGAATTCAGAATGGCAGTTGAATTGGATACAGCGTTTGCTGAAGCTTGGTTGAACCTGGCAAAAATCTATGCTTACCAGGAAATGTTGCCCAAATTAGGTATGTCTCCTTTCGTCGATTTGAAGCGTTTTCAGCTTATGCATGACAGTATCCGGGAAATGATCAATCATGCAAAATCTAATGGACAAAGC
>QKCF01000253.1 GCA_003246935.1 Sunxiuqinia sp.
GACGGAGTACGGGTTGCAAAAACAATATCAACAATGTACTTGCTGATTTTTTCATCCAGGTAAACATCTTTCACCACGTTGCGGGCTTTAAGAATGTCTTCCGGTTTCAATACCACTGATGGCTGAGGGAACTGTTTCAGTAAGTTTTGCTGGATGATCAGTTTTTCCTCTTCTTTTTGCGGATATTTGATGATTACTTTCAGCATAAAACGGTCAACCTGTGCTTCAGGAAGAGGGTAAGTACCTTCCTGTTCAATCGGGTTTTGGGTTGCCATAACCAAGAAAGGTTCCTGCAATTTGAAGGTTTCGTCGCCGATGGTAATTTGACGTTCCTGCATAGCTTCCAGCAAAGCTGATTGAACTTTAGCCGGTGCACGGTTGATCTCGTCAGCTAGTACAAAATTGGTGAAGATAGGTCCTTTTTTAACCACAAACTCTTCATTTTTCTGACTGTATATGAGCGTACCGAGTAAGTCGGCCGGCAACAAGTCGGGCGTAAACTGAATACGGGCATAATCAGCATTGATGGTCCTCGACAGTGTGTTGATGGCTAAGGTTTTTGCCAAACCCGGCACACCTTCCAACAAAATGTGACCACCTGATAATAAACCAATCATCAAACTTTCAACAAGATGTTTTTGTCCAACAATCACCTTGTTCATTTCCATGCTGATCAAATCAACGAAAGAGCTCTCTTTTTCGATTCTTTCGTTGAGCTCACGAATATCAACTGCTTGATCCATATTATTAAATCGATTTTTATATTTTGGTTGACGAAATTAAAGCATACTTGTCCAAAAAAGGGTATAACTTTGTTAAAAGTTGTTAAGTGTTATGTTTGGATAAGGGCCGTTAAAATTAATAAAATAGGGCATTTCGGAAAGGAGTGATATAATTTTTATTTTTAAATTGATTGAATTTGAAACAACGATATTTTATTGAATTAGCTTACAATGGAACGCGTTACCATGGATGGCAGATTCAACCTAAATCCCCGAGTATACAAGAAGATTTACAACGTGCTTTGAGCACGATTTGTCGTGAGGAAATAGCGGTGACCGGTGCCGGAAGGACGGATACTGGTGTGCATGCCAATTATTATGTGGCGCATTTTGATTCGGGAAAGGATCAGCTGGATAACCCACAATTTGTATATAAACTCAACAGTTTTTTGCGAAGCGATATTGTCATTTTCAATATTGTGAAAGTTGGAGAAGAAGCTCATGCACGGTTTGGCGCAATCTCGAGAACTTATCACTATTTCATAACCCGGCAAAAGGATCCGTTTGCCCAGGAAACCTCCTGGTATAACAGCCGTCCGATGGATGTTGAGACGATGAATGAAGCTTGCAGGGTGTTGTTCGATTACGTCGATTTTACAAGCTTTAGTAAGTTGCATACGGACGTGAAGACGAACAATTGTAGAATTTATCAAGCTGAGTGGATACAGGAAGGACATCAGTTGAGATTTGTAGTTAAAGCTGATCGCTTTTTGCGCAATATGGTGCGTGCTATTGTAGGGACTTTAGTCGAAGTGGGACAGGGAAAAATGACAATTGACGAATTTCGTCGGGTTATTGAGACGAAGGATCGTGGAGCAGCGGGTGTATCGGTTCCTGCATCGGGCCTGTTTTTAACGGATGTTGAATATCCGAAAGAGGTATTCGTTCGAACAGTTCCACTCGACTAAAGAAGCTCGGCAATAGCATTCAGATCATCAACTTTATCCTGATGTCCAAGCGATTCGTAAGAGGAGATAAGACTTTCAATAAGAAGCTTAATGATTTTTTTGTCTTCGCAGGGTGTTTCGAAAAGATTAGGATCGGCGTTTTCATTTTTTTTCATGAAAAACTCAATCTCTTTTCTACCGATGATGGCGCCACGGTTTGCTGGGTTGATATAGAAAAGAACAGACGAGTCGTAATCTTCGCCGTGCGCTTTCTTTGCAGTTTCCCTATCAATATAGGCTAAAAGCGGATTTTTTGGGAAATTGATGAGCTGCACCGGGAAGCCCAGATCGCGAGCTATAAGGGTGTAAATGATTGCAAGTGAAATCGGATTTCCCTTTCTTGTTTCCAAAACTTGGTTTAGATAGCAATTTTGAGGAGACTGCAGATTGGACAGATTGATCGTAAACTTGTTTACATCATAAAGAATGTGATTCAACACCGTAATCTTTTCGATGGAAGTTAAACGGTTGTTGATTTCGAGCCAAACATCGCTGCTTATTTTTTTGAGTTGGCTCTGTACGTTTTTTATTTTTAACTCAGGATATTGGTATTGGCTAATTAGGAAGAAACCTTCAAATAGGTCAACTTCCGTTTGATTGGCCCAGTCCTGAATTTTTGTGCTCGTCTCGCGAAACTGAATTTGCTGGATCAGATTCTCAATTCTGGTTTGGATTAGTTCATCAAGGCTGGTTTCCCAAATGTGTTCCAGTTCTTCAACCTGGAGATTTTTTTCTCGTAGCAATTCCCGCTCTACCATTTCGTAGACCGCTTGATCCGGATCGTCCAACAACGTAATAAGTGCCTGAAGTTTATCTGAGTCCATATGATTTCCTCCGGGTTTTAAGATAAGCTATTCTGCTAATTTATCCAAAACCAGTTGGATAAGCTTTTGCATCGATGAATAATAATCTCCGTTTGCTTGCTTGCTTAATCGGTTTGCAATGATCAGACACACAGTAAGTGCATGATGTCCCAATAAAGAACACAAACCGTAAATGGCCGAACACTCCATCTCGTAATTGGTGATTTTGTAGCCGTTGTGCGTAAAGCTTTCAATTTTTGAATTGATATCCGGATCAGCAAGCTGCAATCGGAGTACGCGCCCTTGTGGCCCGTAAAAGCCTGGTGCCGAAATGGTGACGCCTTGTGTGAAATCGTCGGTTTTAAACTTGTTGAATAACTCTGCTGATGAATTAACGACGTAAGGTGACGTTAGCTTTGGGTTCCATTTCAAGTGTTTTTTGAAATCTTCCTCGAAAGGCAGGTCACTAACGGTATCACGGTTGGCATAAAAGTTTAGTAAGCCATCGAAGCCGATTGCTTTTTCGGATACTACGAATGAGTTGACGTCTAAATAGGGTTGTAAGCCGCCCGAAGTGCCAATGCGCACAATGTTCAGGCTCCGTTTTTCTTCTTTTACCTCGCGCGTAGTAAAGTCGATGTTTGCCAGTGCGTCGAGTTCGTTTATAACGATATCAATATTGTCAGTACCAATTCCGGTCGAAAGAACGGTGAATCGTGTCGATTTGTATGTGCCGGTGACGGTTACAAATTCGCGATTGTAGATTTTAGTCTCAATATTCGAGAACAATGAGCTGATTAATTCAACTCTCCCCGGGTCGCCAACCAGTATAATATTATCGGCAATGTGTTCCGGTTTCAGGTGCAAATGAAATACACTCCCGTCCGGGTTGATAATGAGTTCTGAAGAACCGATCATAGTACTGTTTATTGATGTTTGTCAAATCTAACTAAAAATAATTCGAGCAACAAAACATAAATAGGTGCAATATTATTCGTAGGTTTCTTAAATTTTCATTCTTTTTTCAAATAGAACATTTATTTAAGCAATTAATTATAGATCGAAATGAATCAAATTAGTCAAATGAACATTCTAAAGAAATCTTACATTATCATCTTTGCTATTGGAGTTCTTGTTTTAATTTTCTTCAGTAGCAGTATGTTTTTTACAATACAGCCCGGAGAGAGAGCGATCATCTTCCGGCCTTTTGGAGATGGGCTTGATAAAGAACATATCTTTCTTCCTGGGTTTCATGTTGTTGCACCGTGGAATGACTTAATCGTTTACGACGTGAAAGAACAGCAACGAGAGGAAACCATGGATGTACTCGATAAAAACGGTTTGTCAATCAATGTTGATGTTTCAGTACGTTTCAACCCAATTTACGATAAAATTGGGACGCTGCATGAAGTATTTGGTACCCGCTACATCGATCAGTTGATCGTTCCGGAAGTACGTTCGATGGTGCGTCAGGTTGCAGGTCGTTACTCGGCTGAAGAGATTTACTCAACCAAGCGTAGTGAAGTAGAGCAGGCGATCATTGATGAGACAAAAATCATTCTTGGGAAGAATAATATCGACATGCGGGCTTTGCTGATTCGCTCAATTAATTTGCCTGATCAGATTCGGGTTGCTATTGAGAATAAATTGAAGACAGAACAGGAAGCTTTGGCATATCAATTCCGCCTTACCAGGGAAGAATCAGAAGCGGAGCGGAAGCGGATTGAAGCAGAAGGTATTGCAAAATTTAACGATATTATTAATTCCAGTTTGACGGATAAGATATTGAAACAGAGAGGAATTGAAGCAACATTGGAATTGTCCAAATCTTCAAATTCAAAAGTTGTGGTTGTCGGAAGCGGAAAGGATGGTCTACCTTTGATTCTCGGAAATAACTAAGTTTGATAAAAAGCCGGTGAAACCCGGCTTTCTTTTTTATATGGACTTATGTGAAAAATTTTTAATCCGCACCGACATGATGATCCTGAAAAGTATCAGTGCATTGGCTGTTCTCCATTCAACCCGATTGTCATGAAATTAGAGTTTTGGGAAGATGGTGGCGAGTTGTATGCAGAGTGGGAGCCTCAGCCACATTTTGTGGGTTGGGAAAATGTTCTTCATGGAGGAATTCAGGCGACTTTAATGGAAGAATTAGCTGGTTTAATTATTTAGAATTTTTTTGAAAAAATAAATAAGCTGGATGTTTTGGTAACTATCTGGTAGTCAGGCGCACTTTAGAATACTTAATTGGAGAAGATCTTCGATGAAATCGGCGGCTGGATCGTTTACGTAAAATGTGAGACAGCAGGCGTAACCACTTCGCTGGACGTGAAATACAGAGAACCCGTATTTGTTAATACGGGTAAGATTAGCTTACGAGCGAAACTGATAGAGACGCAAAAGCGAATTGCTAAAGTTAAAGCCCAACTATATAATTCCGAAGGAAAAATGTGTACAGAGGCAGATATCAGTTATTTTATATTTCCGGAGAATATTGTTCGTGATAAGTTTCACTACCCCGGAATTGACGCTTTCTTTGAGAAAGAATAGCTAAATCAATTAATCCATTTTTTCAATCAGATGATTTGTTCTCTGGCGAATCATCTGATTGGCACTATCGCTATCAGGTTCTGAGATTTTCATTGATTCCTGTGGCTGTATGATGAGTGTCTTTTCTTCCTCTTTTGGATCAATCGTTTGTTTTGCATTGGTTGTTTGTTCTTGTTTTACCTGTACCGCATTCGCATCAGGCTGAGCCTTAGAACTCGTTTCAATGTTTTGAGACATCTTCAAACCAAGCAAATAAAAAATTGAAGAGGTTAGAATTACTACTTTCATGTTTCTGAATCAAAATTTCCATAAAAGTAGGCTTTTCTGTATTTCGCGCGTAAAAATTTCGTTAAAAATCGTAAATGAGTCTACGAAAATTTTCATCCTTTCTATAAAATATGACAAATGACAGGAATTTGCTTTTGTGCAAGCAGTTGACTTCGAAAAATTTCGAGCGTAGTGATGAAGTTTGGTGGACTTTCGCTCTTGTTAAAGTAATAAAATATGATAAATTAGTGAATCTTTTTAAAGAAGGGATGGCGTTTTAAGACGGAAAGGATCTTTATCGTCGCTTTTTCTCAAAAAAAAGCGCAAGTTTTTATTTAAATTCGTGTCAAACGCCCAAACAGAACTAAGAAAATAGATGACTGATCAGGAACTGGTGCAGCTTATAACAGGAGGTGATGATAAGGCTTTCCAGGTGTTAGTCGAGCAACATCAGAAGATGGTGTTACATACTTGCTTGGGCTTTGTGCAGGATAGAGATGATGCAGAAGATCTGGCTCAGGAAATCTTTGTCGAATTGTTCCATTCGCTGAGTAAATTCAGGGGCGACTCAAAATTGTCAACCTGGATTTATCGGATTGCAGTCAATCGCTCGTTGAATTTTATTAGAGATAATAAGCGCCGACGTTTTTTTCAGTCAATTGGAATTAATTTATCAGGAGACGAAAAGGTCGAGGTGGTTGATGAAAGTTGGAGCTCGCGTCCCGATTTTGAAGTTGAAAATGATCAACGACGCACAACTCTTTACAAAGCTATAAATAGTTTGCCGGAACGTCAACGTGTGGCATTCACATTGAGCAAACTGGATGATCTATCCTATCAGGAAATTGCTGAAATAATGGGGCTTTCGATTTCTTCAGTAGAGTCTCTTATTCACCGGTCCAAGCTCGGATTACAGAAAAAGTTGTATCAATGCTATAAAAAAGGCATTTGAGTGCGCAAGTTTTAACACGAAATGGTGTCAATAAATTATGAAAACAACGAATCACAATCAAATTCATAAGAAACTGATTTTCTACCTGGAAGGTCAATTGGCTGAATTGGAGCGTCAACAGATTGAAGAGCATTTGTCGGGATGTGGACGCTGTGCGGCTTATTTAAATGAATTGAAAAGCACCTTGCTGCTTTTGGATGAAAACAAAATGAATGAGCCGGGACCTTATTTTTATGCTGGAGTTAAAAACAGGATTCAGGCACGACGATTAAAAACAGCAATTTTTAGAAGAGTTTTACAACCTGCGCTGCTTGTGTTACTTCTGGCAATGGGAGTACGTTTTGGGGTTTGGGTTGGCAATCATACCCGAATCGACCTACAGTCATCTGAGCAAGCTGTGCTTGTGCCGTTCGATGATTTAGCAGAAGAACCTATTGAAGAATTTCTTTTAAACCTGAAATAATGTTTCGAAATATCAAACTTTTAAGCTGGTTAGTGGTGATATTGCTGGTAACCAATATCGCAACGGTAGCAACGGTTTTTTATCATACGCATGCTGGTCGTGAAGAGAGGGACAATAAGACAGAAACGAATGTGCCGGGAGATCAGAGAACTCGTTTCTTTAAAGAACAATTGAAGTTGACCGATGACCAGTTGGAGCCTTTTCGGGAGGCAAACAGACGCTACAACCGGAGAGCCAGGGGACTCACAGATGATATGAGTGGGCAAAGACTTGAAATGTTAAATGAGTTGTTTTCGGATTCAGTAATTCGGGAAAATTTGGAGGGAAATGCTCAGAAAATCGGTTGGGATCATAAAGATCTGAAAATGGCAACCTGTGATTTTTATCTTGAGTTGAAATCGATTTGCACAGATGAACAAAAGGAAAAACTGGCTGTAATTTTTCAATCATTACTAAATGCCGATGAACGGGTAAAGTTGCCAGGAAATCAACATCGAAACGGGAAGCAAGATCGTAAGTAATGCATGTAGATAATTGCGGGCATTTTTTGAAAATGGAGTTGGTAGCTAGTCTGTCAGCTCCATTTTAGTAGTTGTTGAGTTCTTAATTTCAAGTCTCTCGTAATTTATTTTTATGAAAAAGCTGAAAAAATTCCGATAGGGGCGCAAGTTTTTGTTTTGGGCTGTGTCAAAGCAGTAAAACCTTCAATACAAAGAAGGAAACCAAACAAAACGAAATAGTTTTATTAATCAAAAAACAGAAGTTATGAAAACAACAGTAGGAATTTTAACGGTGATTTTTTTGATGGCATTTGGATTACAGGTAAATGCACAAAAAGTAAAACGGAATTCATGTGTGAACGGAATTTCAAACCTATCAGAAACACAGAAGACATCAATTACGGAGTTGGAGACGACTTTTCAAAAGGAAATGGCAGACTATCGGGACGAACGCCAGGCTGCAAATGACCTGGAAGTGAAAAAAGAAATTCGCGAGAAAATGCTGAATGCTCGTGCTCAGCATCAAAAAGAAGTGAATGGTGTGTTAAATCCGGAGCAACAGAAAGAATATGTAGCTTGGATTGATGCACGCAAAGCGCGAGGTAATAAGGCTGACGGCACGATGGGAAACTCAGGAATGCACGGTAAAAAAGGACAGGGTAATGTTGATTCGAAAGGCAAAGGAAGAAATGGAGGTGGAGCAGGTAAAGGAACTTGTTTGAATAACAATTAAACATGCTGGCAATGAAAACAAGATTAATGATAATAGGTGTCGGCTTAATCCTTTCGACGTTTGTTGAAGGTCGCGCTGAAAGCTTCCGGAATTCAGGTTTAACTTCAACGAAGACCGAAGTTTCCAATCGGTTGGTTGCGGAAAACTTGAATGTAGTGACCGAAGATTTATCAGAGGGAGTAAAAGCAGGCCTGCTGTTGATGCGGGAAGAGGAAAAGTTGGCACACGACTTATATACCGCTTTTTATGATCTGTATGAGATGCGTATTTTTAGCAATATTTCTTCAAGTGAAGCAACCCATATGGCTGCTGTTTTGCTGCTTCTCAACTCAGCCGGACTTGAAGATCCGATTAAGGCAGAAAGCGGCGCTTTTAATAATTCGGAGCTTCAGAATGCGTATGATAAGTTATTAAATAGTGGTAAAAAATCACTGGTAGAGGCACTGAACGGTGGTGCCTATGTTGAGGAATTGGATATTCTTGACCTGGAGGAGCAGTTGGCTTTAACTGAAGACGAGTCTGTTAAATCAGTTTATTCAAATCTTCTTCGAGCTAGTCGGAATCACCTTCGTGCTTTTAACCGTGTACTGGATAACAATGGCGTCGATTACAAACCACAACTTATGTCTCAGGATGTTTTTGATGAAATTGTAAATGGTGAAAATGAATGTGGAGCCAACGGAAATGGCCATGGAAAAGGTCATGGACGTGGATGTAATAAATAGCAATATTCAGGAATTTGAAGGAGACGAGAGAGTAGTTTACATACTGCTCTCTCGTCTTTAATATCTGATAGAATGGATATAAAATAAAGGTGCTGCTTTAGAATATTCAATAAAATTGACATCTTTGTGTGTGAAGCTTTGTGGATGAAAAAACTACTACTAATATCACTGATCTTTCTGACTTTCGATTTATTTGCTGTATCTGAGGTTGACAGCTTGAAGAATCTTGTCAATGAACAGCGGGGAGAGAAGAAGGTAGAAACAATGCTGCGAATTATGCAGCTCACGGATATTAATGACACAACTTCAATCCAGAATTACCCTCAGGAAATATTTGAAATAGCAGGAAAACTACAACGCCCCGAATTGATCGCTAAAACCTATTGGGTTGAGGCTGACCGCATGTTCGACGCAGAGGAATACGAGGGGGCCATTCCTGTTTATACAGAAGCGGCAGATCGCTACTCTGAAATTGATAGTATGGAAGCTGTTGGTGAGATCCATAATTCGATCGGATTAGCTTATTATTATTTGGGTGAGTTTGATAAGGCGTTGGAAAGCCAGCTTGAGGCAATTAAGACCTATGAGAAAATAGAAAGTCAGAGTGGTCTTACCCGTGTTTTGATCAATATGGGGATGGTGTATAACCGGCTGGGTGATTTTGACTCGTCGATTGAGTATTATGGACGAGCTTCTGTAATAGCAGTGGCGACGGGTGATTTGGCTCGACTAGGGAACAGCTATAATGGATTGGGAACCGGGCACTACAATGCCGGACGGCTGGACTCGGCAAAAGTATATTACCGAAAGGCATTGTTGCTATTCGAAAAGACGAATAATTTGAGTCGGCAAGCTGCTGTGATTAATAACTTAGGCAATATTTATACTGATGAAAAAGACAGCCTGGAGGTTGGGTTACAGTATTATCAACGAGCATACAATATTTATAAGGAAGAGGGGAACCTTCGAAATCAGGTTTTTGTAACTGAGGGACTTGGGTGTATTTATACCGAGCTTGGCGATTATTCAAAGGCGAAGCAACTTTTTCTTGATGGACTGAAGCTTGCAATCGAAAATAGTTATGGCTATTACATTATTCAGTTGTACTATGAAGATTTGGCGCGGGTATACGAAAGAACAGGGAATATTGAGGATGCCTACAAAGCTTATAAAAACTACAAAATTTATCTGGATAGCATGCGTTTGGAGGAACGTTTGTTTCAGGCAGCTTCCATCGAAAAGAAATATGAGTTCAGTAAAAATGAGGCCCTTATTTCCAAGCTGAATGCAGAAAAGAAGCTTGCAATGATTCAGATTGAAAAGGATAAAGCTTTTCGAAATCTTGGAGTTTTTGCCATCCTTATTTTGCTGGTTATTATAACCTACGTGTCTTTTGGTAACTATCACCGAAAGAGGATTAATCGGTTGTTGACCGAAAAGAACATTCAGATTGAATCGCAACGGAATGAGTTGGCACAAATGAATGCCTCGAAGAATAAGTTCTTCTCCATTATTGCTCACGATCTGAAAAATCCGCTTCATACCGTGCTTGGATTTTCATTTTTGCTGCAACACGAATACGACCATTTTGACGAAAAAGACCGGAAGCGTTTTGCTGGTGATATTTATAATTCAACGAACAATATTTTTCGACTGCTTCAAAATTTGTTGGATTGGAGCCGGATTCAGACTGGGGTAATGAAGTATGAACCGACTGTATTCGAACTTTCATCGTTGCAAGATAAAATTTGCAATCTGCTGCAACCTGTTGCCGATCAGAAAAACATTCAGTTGAATTACGAAGTTCCTGGCGATATTTTTGTTTATGCCATGCCGATGATGATTGATACAGTGTTACGTAATTTGGTTAACAATGCTATCAAGTTTACGCCAAATCGTGGATCAGTGACGCTCTGTTTTCAGCTTTTCGAGAATCATGTTACCTGCTGTGTTGAAGATACAGGGATTGGGATGACTGCAGAAGAGTTGGATCAACTCTTTTCAATAGATTCGAAAATCAGGAAAAAAGGAACCAACAATGAGGAAGGTTCCGGATTAGGGCTTATTCTATGTCAAGAATTTGTTCAGCTTAATAAAGGTGAAATTTGGGTGGAAAGTGAAGTAGGAAAGGGAACAACATTTTGTTTCACGGTTCCCTTAGCCAAAGAACAAAGTTAGTTCCATCCCTCTACCAGCATGGCTTTGGCCAGGTGGTCGGCTTTTTCCTTACTGACTAGTTCCTCTGTAATTGTTAAGGCAAATTTTAAGGCAGCACCAACACCGCGACCAGTAAAGATGTGTTCGTCAGTCATTACGGGATCGTACAAAACCCTGGCATCGGATAGTTCTTTTTCGAACCCCGGGTAACAAACAGCCGATTTATTTTCCAGTATATTTAGATGACCGAAAACCAAGGGTGCTGCGCAAATGGCTCCTAACGGTTTCTTTTGATTATGGAATGCCAGAATCTGTTTTTTCAGCCCTTCGTGAGCATCCAGGTTTTTAGCACCTGGCATTCCCCCGGGAAGGATGATCATATCAATTTGCGAGAAGTCCACTTCTTCGAATAATTTATCGGCTTCAACTGGTACATGGTGTGCTCCAGTAACCCGCTTGTTGCCGCTCATGGCTACAGTTGTTAATTCGATGCCCGCTCTGCGTAAGACATCGATGATGGTTATTGCTTCGATCTCTTCAAAACCTTCAGCTAAATGGACAGTCACTTTTTTCATGGTGTTCTTGTTTTATTTCCTCAAAGATAAGGACTGGCTTAAAACAAAAAAAAGATCCGGGTTACGGATCTTTTCCTGATGATTAAAATGCTACTATGTCTAAACTAATTTGCGTAATCTTTTAGAGCTTTTTCCAATTTCTTACGAGTGAAGAAAATTCGACTTTTCACAGTTCCCAGAGGAAGATTCAGGTACTCGGCAATTTCTTTGTACTTATATCCATCCAAAAACATGGTAAACGGAACTTTATATTCATCTTCCAAAGCATTGATATTTCTCAAAATTTCTTTTGAGCTGAAGAATGAATCGGGTGACGGATAGATTTTATCCTTTGAAAATTTCAAATGGAAATCGTTGTTCGATCCATCAAACGTATTTTTAGCCTTCACGTTACGGCGATAGTTATTAATGAAGGTGTTCTTCATAATAGTGTAAATCCATGCCTTGAAATTGGTGTTCTGCGCGAATTTATCACGATAGGTTAATGCTTTCAGGAAAGTTTCCTGTAACAGGTCTTGTGCTTTTTCCTGGTCAGCAGTCAGGCTCAATGCATAGTACAGCAATTTGTCTTGCAGTCCGAGCAGGGCGTTGTTAAATTGAACTTGTGTCATGGCGTCTGATTTAACGTTATTGTTTAGAACAAATATAAATAACAACTTTGGCTCAATAAAAGATTTTGCAGTCTTTTATTATTCGATTTTATTTATTCGCGATAAATAAAATTGATCCATTTCTGAATCATGCCTATAACTTAAGTACTTACGGAGAGGCTGATGGTTTGTTTAAAGAGAATTCAATGTTGTTCAACAATTCTTTTTTTAACAAGTTAAGGCAAAAAGTCTGATAATACAACCATTTTTGAACTGTTTATGTTCTAAAAGAGGTGCAATTATTTACTTTTGCAGCTTTCTGTAAAGGAAAAATAATCAATGAAAGAGTTTATTAACAACCCAAAGCGGGCTGAAGTAGTTCATTTCAGACGTTGGGGAGGAAAACGTTATTCCTTGTTTCAGGCTTTACGCAAACAAGTACACATTGCCTCATTGGCAGTGGCGTATTTGTATATAAGCTTGCCGCAGGAAGCTGTTGCCCAAACTGACACGCTGAAATTGAATACGGATTATAACCTTGATGAGATTGAGGTTAGTGCCCAGCGAGCGCCTGTTACTTATTCGCAGGCGGCACGGATTATTTCCGTGATTGAGCGTGATGAAATTGAGGCGGCACCTGTCTCTAGTATCCAAGACCTTTTAGAGTATGCTGTAGGAGTCGATACCAGGCAGCGCGGTACTTACGGAGTACAAGCTGATGTGTCGGTCCGGGGCGGGTCTTTCGACCAGACTCTAATTCTTCTCAATGGGATCAACATCTCCGATCCCCAAACCGGTCACCACAACCTCAATGTGCCGGTAAGTCTAAAAAGTGTCAAACGTATTGAAATCTTAAACGGACCAGCGGCGCGTGTTTATGGCCCTAATGCTTTTTCCGGAGCTATTAATATAGTGACTGAGCCGGGGGATGAAGAGTCTGTTAAAGTTGATGTCGCCTTTAGTGATCATGGTCTGCGCGATTTGAATGCGTCGGGTAATGTGAAAACAGGTAAGCTAACCAGCTTTATTGCAGCTAATAATATGGCATCGAATGGCTATATTAATAATACCGATTTTGATACCTATAACATTTTTTACCAGGGGAGACTGAAAACTACTCCAGGAATGTTGGATTTCCAGGCGGGGTACACCGACAAAGGTTTTGGTGCGAACAGTTTTTACACGCCGAAGTATCCCAACCAGTACGAAGCGACCAAAACAACTTTTGCTTCGGTGAAGATGAGTACAGGTGAGAAGCTTCATTTTACGCCGGCTGCTTACTGGCGTCGTAACCAGGACCGTTTTGAGCTGTTTCGAGATAATCCGGCGAGCTGGTACGCTGGTCACAATTATCACATGACCGATGTGCTTGGCTTGAACCTGAACAGCTGGTTCGAGTCGAAATTGGGAAAAACGGCCTTTGGTGCTGAGTTCCGATCCGAGAATATTTGGAGTAATGTGTTGGGTGAGGATTTGGATGAGCCGATGGATGTTCCCGGCGAATCAGGCCAGCAGTTTACCAAAGGGCACTCGCGTACCATTGTTTCGTACTTTGGCGAACACACGTTCTACCTTGGCAATTTGACGGCTTCACTGGGTGCAATGGCCAACTGGATTTCTGATTTAAATAACGAATGGAACGTTTACCCGGGTGTTGATTTGAGTTATAAGTTTACCGATCAGTTCCGGGCCTATGCATCGTTCAATAAATCGTTGCGGATGCCCACCTTTACCGATTTGTATTATGCGGGACCGACAAACACTGGAAACCCGGATTTGAAACCAGAACGTTCAACAACTTACGAAACTGGATTAAAATACCGTACACGCATTATCAATGTTGAAGCGGCCTATTATCATCGTATTGGAAAGGATATGATTGATTGGGTACGACAAACAGAAGAGGAAAAATGGCATACGGAGAACCTTACGGAAATTAAATCGGACGGGGCCGAGGTTACTGCCAATTTTAACGTCGTTGCAATTACCGGCTTATCATTCCCTATTAAAAATGTTGGTGTGAATTACGCATACAACTCCTTGAGTAAAGGCTCTAATGATTATCTGTCGAATTACGTACTCGATAACCTGAAGCACAAGTTGGTATTCAATTTAGATCACGCTATTGTTGGTAATTTGCATGCCAATTGGAAGTTCCGCTTCCAGGATCGTAATGGTAGCTATGCGAAATACACCGATGCCGTTTATGTGGGTGAAGAAGATTATAAGCCGTTCTGGTTAACCGACCTGAAAGTGTTCTACAAAACTCCTTCTGCACAGATTTACTGTACAGTGTCGAATCTTTTTGATCAGCGCTACTTCGACTTGGGAAACCTGATACAACCGGGGCGTTGGATTAGTGCAGGAGTTAGCTACAAACTTGATTTCAATAAGTAATAATACTTTATAAAACATTGTTCTAGAGTGCTGTTTGGGCTTTTAACATGGCTCGGGTAGCACTTTTCTTTTGTAGAGTAACAATGAACCTTCTTTTTTATCCCTCAGGAATATATTATATTCGCGGCAATCTTTTTTAAAATTGAAAACAGACTATGTTGAAAGGAATATTAGCAATTTCGGGTCAACCGGGATTATTTAAACTGGTTGCAGAAGCAAAAAATAGCATTATCGTAGAATCGTTACTGACAGGTAAACGTCAACCTGCATACGCAACTTCCAAAATCAGCTCTTTGGATGATATCGCGATCTTCACTCAAACAGGAGAAGTTTCTTTAAAGGAAGTATTGAAGTCGATTGCAGAGAAAGAGAACAAAGAAGCGGTTGCTAAATTAGACGGTAATGCATTGAAAGCTTACTTTGGTGAAGTACTGCCTGAATATGATCAGGATCGCGTGTACACTTCAGACATGAAGAAAGTTATTCAGTGGTACAATCTTCTTCAGAAAAACGATTTGTTAAATGTGGAAGAAGAGGAAGAAGCGACAGAAGAAAAGACTGAAGAATAATCAACACCATACCGAAGGCCATGTATTGCATGGCTTTCTTTTTTTAAAACAGTTTGGGCTGGTTCTGCGAATTGTTAAAGCCGTTTTGATGTTTTTGCATGATAATTTCGAACAACTTTACGGTTGCCAAAGCATCGCCAGCCGCCCGGTGCCTCCCGTCAATCCGAATGTTCAAATCGGAACATATATTTCCCAGCGAATAAGAGGCATGTCCAGGTAAATATTTTCGACTTAACTTTACGGTACACATTGTTTTGCGATTGTAGTCGTATCCGAGGCGTTTAAACTCTTCCTGTACAAATCGATAATCGAACGACACATTGTGGGCCACAAATATACTTCCCGCAGTCATCTCCACGACGCGCTTGGCAATTTCGTAGAACTTAGGTGCGTTTTCGACCATTCCATTGTCTATTCCGGTCAATTTCGTAATGAAGTAGGGAATATGACATTCGGGATTTACCAGTGTTGCAAATGAATCGACCACTTTAATACCGTTGTGGCTGTATAGGGCAATTTCGGTTATTTTTCCATCTTTTGCACTTTGCCCGGTGGTTTCTATATCGATGATTGTATACAAAATCGCAAGGTTTTCAGCAAAAATAGAGATTCAATTTTTAAGTTTGCATTGAAATAGAATTTAATTGGCTAGTTTCAACAGTATGTTGAACAAATTATCCAAGAAATAAAATAAATTAGCAAGTAAATAGTTTCTGCAATAGAAAATAAAAACCTTAACTCTCTATGAAAAGGCAAATTATACTCGGTTTTTTCTTACTTTTTATGTTTTCAGTTTCGGCTCAGAGTGTTGATCAAAAGTGGGGCATTGGTATTGGGTCGGGTGTTTATGGATCGCTCGAAAATGGCGGTTTGGGATATATGCCAGAACTTACCTTCAGCCGATATATTAGTCCGTCATTTGATGTGTCGTTAACAGGGAATCTTGGTTTAGCCAATAATAAAATTGTAAGCAATCTAGATGTCGTTTTGGCTAGTTTACATGGACATTACAAGTTGTACAATGGATTGATTTTGCCTGAGACCAGCCAGTTGAAGCCCTATGTTTACGGAGGGCCAGGGTATATTTGGGATAACGATGGCGAGAGTTTGAATTTTGATTTGGGACTGGGCCTGAAATATAACATCAAGCGTAATGTTGCTCTTTATGCACAAGGTGGTTATATCATGGGTGCTACGATTAAATCACAGAGTTATACTTCGGGAACGACAACTATAGAAATGGTTGGTGGAAAGTTACGTGAAGATTTGTGGAAAGCAGTTGTCGGTATTCAAATTACAATCGGTGGATCGAAAGACTCGGATGGAGACGGTGTACCTGATAAGAAAGATAAATGTCCGAATACACCACGAGATATTTTTGTCGATGAACATGGTTGCCCGATTGATACGGACGGTGATGGTGTGATTGATCACCTGGACGCGTGTCCTACAGAACCTGGATTAACATCAACCAATGGTTGTCCGGATGAAGATAAGGACGGTATTCCAGACAAGGATGATGCTTGCCCGGATGAAAAGGGAACGAAAGCGAATAATGGTTGCCCTGATCCGCTTAGTAGGAAGGCTGAAACCAAAGAGACTGACCCATCAAAAATGACTGCAGCCGAGGCTATTGAGAGTGGAAATACCCGCGTGCTCGACATTAAAGTGAAACCGGTATATTTTGTAGTGGATGACAGTAATCTGACATCGTTCTCGAAGAACAGAATTGCGAACCTTGTTGAAATGTTGCTGAAGAACCCGGCATATCTGGTTCGCTTGTGGGGATATACCGATGACTTGGCCAGCGATTCATACAATCAAAAGCTTTCAGAGAAACGTGCTGAGTCTGTGATGCGTTTTATGACCAGTATGGGCTTCGATCGCTCGCGTATTGTATCATCAAACGGATTGGGAGAGGCGAACCCGGCAGTTCCGAACAGTTCCGAACAAAACCGTAAAATGAACCGTCGGGTTGAATTTGAAATTTTTGTAGCAGAATAATAAAATACCAGCATATTGGAAGCCTCGCTGTTAGCGGGGCTTTTTTTATGTCGTTAGTCCGCTGTTAAAACAGAATCTATTATCTTTGCCCATCGCTAAAAAAATTACAAACATGCTTATCGAACAAATAATTAAAGAGAAAATTGCACAAGCAGTTAATCAACTATACGGTCAGGAATTTGATCCTCAAAACGTACAGGTTCAAAATACGCGTAAAGATGTTGAAGGTGATATGACTGTTGTGGTTTTCCCTTTTCTGAGAATCTCAAAGAAGTCGCCTGAGCTAACGGCAAACGAGCTGGGACAGTATTTGCAGGAGCAGGTCGATGAAGTTTCATCTTATTCAGTTATCAAAGGATTTTTGAATGTGACCATTTCTACCAGCTATTGGATTAACCAACTGGCAGAAGCTTTTACTGATGTGGACTATGGATTTACAAAAGCGACCGAAGAATCAGCTTTGTTTATGGTTGAGTATTCGTCGCCAAACACCAATAAGCCACTTCACTTAGGGCATATTCGTAATAACCTGCTTGGCTTTTCTTTAGGCGAACTGTTAAAAGCTAACGGGAAACGCGTTGTGAAAACCAATATTGTAAACGATCGTGGTATTCACATTTGTAAGTCGATGTATGCATGGAAGCAATGGGGTGAAGGAAAAACACCTGAAAGCACCGGCATTAAAGGAGACCACTTAGTTGGTGATTTCTATGTATTATTTGATAAGCACTATAAAAAGGAAATTGAAGAGCTGGTAGCTACAGGTGTCTCAAAGGAAGAGGCAGAGCAAACAGCACCTTCGATTGTTGCAGCTCGCGAGTTACTGCGTAAATGGGAAGCAAAAGATACTGAAACCATCGAACTGTGGAGCATGATGAACCAGTGGGTTTATGCAGGTTTCGATGTAACGTATAAAGAACTTGGTGTTGACTTCGATCAAATTTATTATGAGTCTGAAACTTATCTGGTTGGAAAAGATGAAGTGCTGAGAGGTTTGAACGAAGGCATTTTTACGCAGCGTGAAGATCAATCGGTTTGGGCCGATTTAACTCCGGAAGGATTGGATCAGAAACTGTTACTGCGTAGTGATGGTACTTCCGTTTATATGACACAGGATATAGGTACTGCGAAGTTACGTTTTAACGATTACGAAATTGACAAAATGGTTTACGTGGTTGGAAACGAGCAGGACTACCATTTCAAAGTATTGTCAATTTTGTTGGACAAACTGGGATTCAGCTGGGGAAAAGGCTTGCACCACTTCTCTTACGGAATGGTGGAATTACCTCACGGTAAAATGAAATCACGCGAAGGTACTGTTGTTGATGCAGACGATTTGATGGCTGAAATGGTTGAAGTCGCCCGTAAAACATCGGAAGAGTTGGGTAAGCTGGATGGCTACACCGAGGAAGAAGCATTGGAGACCTACAAAACGATTGCCTTGGGAGCTTTGAAATACTTTATCCTTAAAGTAGATCCGAAGAAGAATATGATGTTTAACCCTGAAGAGTCAATTGACTTTAATGGCAACACAGGCCCTTTCATTCAATATACTTATGCTCGTATTCGTTCGGTAATCCGCAAAGCAGAAGAGAAAGGTATCATTCCGGCTATCAACTTTGATAAGGCTATGGCAATTTCGGAAAAAGAGAATGAGTTGATTAAGACGATTTCACTGTATCCGTCAATTGTCCAGGAGGCAGCTGAATCGTATAGCCCGGCTGTTATCGCGAACTACGTTTACAACCTGGTGAAAGAATACAACCAGTTCTATCACGATCATTCTATTTTGAATGAGGATGATGAAGATGTTCGCAAATTAAGACTGGTGCTTTCAACTACTGTGGCTAAAATCATTAAGTCGGGTATGGGCTTGATGGGAATTTCGGTTCCGGAGCGCATGTAAGAAGTAAAATAAGAACAAGATAATGAAGTGGGAGGCAGTTGAAAATTGCTTCCCATTTTTGTTTTATTCAGTGACTGAGAAGAAGAAACCAATGGAACTTCTCTATAAAAATGGATGGGTATTGTGTTAATGCGATAACGCTACAATCGTATTTGAGTTAGGAAAATAAAACAGGTTACGGGTTGTAGAAAAAGTGAAATGGGGGTCCTCTGACCCCCAAATTCTAGAAAATTGCGATTCGTGAAAAAGGGACTTTTTAATGCGAACTAACAGTTATTTTCAACTATTAATCCTAGGTTGAGGGTCGAAACGAAAATAATGCATTCAGAAAAGGCCAGATAAGCATTACGTTTCGTTATTTGTGGAGTTTTACTAAGATTCCACTCTATAGATCATTCTCCATTTTCGCACACTCATTCTTTAATCCCTGAATACGGGAAAAGGTTACCCTTCGCAAATCAAAAAATAAGATTTTTCTTCATTTAATTTTTTGTACTTTTGCACGAGCTTTAAAAAATCAATTGTACTTCTACTATGTTTGAAAGTCTTAATGAGAAGTTAGAA
>QKCF01000190.1 GCA_003246935.1 Sunxiuqinia sp.
TAGGAGGATTAGCCTTTTTATGTTGGTTGTTGTCGGCTTGATGTTGTTTATTTTTACAGCCTTGATTAATAATACCATTCGAATATCGATTTATAGCCAGCGATTTGTGATAAATACGATGAAGCTGGTTGGAGCAACGCGCTCATTTATTCGACGGCCCTTTTTGATTCGGAGTGTGACGTACGGGTTGCTTGGCGGATTTTTCGCAAATCTGGCGATTTTGGCGCTGGTTTACATCTACCACGATGATTTTAAGTCGATTTTTGATGTTCAGCAAGTGGATACGGTTGGTATCACTTTTGGTGTTGTCCTTCTTTTTGGAGCGCTAATAGCTGGGCTTTCCACCTATTTTGCGGTAAATAAATTTCTAAAACTCAAGTTCGAAGAGTTATTTTATTGATTAACTTTGAAGCTCAATTCAGAAACAATATGGCTAAAAGAGAAACACAGGAAACAGATGTCCAATTTGCATTTGGAAAAGAAAACTATCGTCTATTATTGATTGGATTTGCCATTATCGTTATCGGATTTATTTTGATGGTAGGCGGTAAAAGTGATGATCCGGCGGTGTTTAATCCAGAAGTATTCAGCTTTAGACGAATTACGTTAGCTCCCTTTGTGGTTCTTTTCGGGTTTCTATTCGAAATCTATGCTATCATGAAAAAACCTTCCGACAGCCAAAAGTAACAAGTAGATTTAAGAATTTTTGATTAGCTGAGCGTATTCGGATACGACTCAAATATTAACTTCATGAGCATTTTACACACAATTATAATTGCAATTGTTGAAGGGCTGACCGAGTTCTTGCCGGTTTCGTCTACTGGTCACATGATAATTGCACAGAGTATTCTAGGCGTCCAAAGCACTGAGTTTGTTAAAGCCTTTACTGTGATTATTCAGCTTGGCGCGATTCTTTCCGTTATTGTCCTGTATTGGCAACGTTTCTTTAAAATCAACCCTGGAAAAATATTCGACCGCGAAGAGCTAAACGGAAAATCTTTAGCTCAGACAACTGTGTCTGTCACGAAGAAAATTCTTTACAAATACGACTTTTATTGGAAGCTTTTTATCGCGTTCATTCCGGCGGCTATAATTGGTGTTGCATTTATTCATCAAATCGATAATCTGCTGGAGAATGTATTAGTGGTTGCAGTGATGCTTGTTTTAGGTGGAGTGTTGATGCTTTTCGTCGATCAGATCTTCAAGAAGGTTGATGCTGATAGCTCGATAAAGGAGCGAAAAGCATTGTTTATCGGTTTCGCTCAATGTCTGGCGATGATTCCAGGTGTATCGCGCTCGATGGCAACCATTGTAGGAGGCATGGGCCAGCGGTTATCGAGAAAGTCTGCTGCCGAGTTTTCTTTCTTTTTGGCAGTTCCTACCATGTTTGCGGCGACTGCTTATAAGTTGGCTAAGTTGGTAATGGAGCCGGGAGGCTTGGATATTCTTAAGGATAACCTGCTTGTGCTGCTTGTTGGTAATTTGGTTGCTTTTGTGGTTGCTATGGCGGCGATTAAGTTTTTCATCGGCTTTTTAACGAAACACGGGTTTAAAGCATTCGGCATTTACCGGATTATCGTTGGCGGGCTTATCATTGTTTTGCTAATGTCCGGTTATAATTTGGAGATTCTTTAGGCTAAGGTCAGTTTGTAAAAAATCGTTTCGGTCGATTTATTTTGTCGCTTATTATCTGATTGTCGGGTTAATTGCTATTTTTGCAGCCTGAAAAATCTAATCTTTTGGATTTTGTTAATTAGGTAACTAAAGCGGTCATTCCATGGGGGAAACACCCAAACACTACGATTTCCAACAGGGTGAAATCTTACTTTTCGATAAAGCGTTAGACTGGACTTCATTTGATCTGGTTAAAAAAGTGCGTAATAAATTGACTCGTGCTTTAAAATTAAAGAAGATGAAGGTGGGGCATGCCGGGACTTTAGATCCGAAGGCTACCGGGCTGATGATTCTATGTACCGGAAAGGCAACAAAGCAAATCGATAGTATACAGGCTGAGACAAAAGAATACATCGCGACAATTAAATTGGGTGCTACTACGCCGTCTTTCGACCTTGAAACGGAGGAAGAGCAGCAATTTCCTACACAGCATATTACTTCCGAATTAATCAATCAGGTTTTAGAAAAGTTTTTAGGTGAGCAAATGCAGGTTCCACCTGTGTTTAGTGCTGTTAAGGTTGATGGAAAACGGGCTTATGAACATGCAAGGAAAGGGCAGGACGTGAAGTTGAATGCGAAATTAATTCAATTGTATGCCTTGGAAGTAGTCGATTTTCAGAACAATCTTTTAGTCATTCGGGTAGAATGTAGTAAGGGGACTTACATCAGGGCTTTGGCTCGCGATTTGGGCGAGGCTCTTGATTCCGGAGCCTATTTGGTTGGGCTGAAACGTACGAAAATTGGGGAATATCGAGTTGAGGATGCGATGGATATTAATTATTTTTTAGAAAATATCGATCTTTTTGTAACGAATTAAAAAATGCCCCGTAAAAGGTAGCTTTGAATTCAAAACAGCAAAAGTTCTTTCAAAGTCAGAATTCAACGAAAAAATCAGAAATAGATACATATGAAATTATCCAAGTTTAAGTTTAAATTACCTGAAGAGTTAATTGCGCTTCACCCGGCTGATAATCGTGACGAATCACGTTTGATGGTTGTGGATCGGAAAAACAAAACGATTGAGCACAAATTATTTAAGGACATTACTGACTATTTTGATGATAAAGATGTCATGGTGTTCAACGATACGAAGGTATTTCCGGCGCGATTATACGGGAATAAAGAAAAGACTGGTGCTGAAATTGAAGTGTTCTTGTTGCGCGAATTGAACCGTGAGCAACGCTTGTGGGACGTGCTGGTAGATCCTGCTCGTAAAATCCGGATAGGTAATAAACTTTACTTTGGAGATGATGATTTGTTGGTTGCAGAAGTAATTGACAATACAACTTCTCGAGGTCGTACATTGCGTTTCTTGTTCGACGGTCCTTACGATGAATTTAAAAGTACTTTATTCGGATTGGGTGAAACACCGCTACCTAAATTTATTCAGCGGCCAGTTCAACCTGAGGACAAAGATCGTTACCAAACGATTTTTGCGAAACATGAAGGTGCAGTTGCAGCTCCTACTGCCGGTTTGCACTTCAGTCGCGAGCTCATGAAGAGATTGGAAATTATCGGTGTTGATTTCGGATTTGTGACTTTGCATGTAGGGTTAGGTAACTTTCGCAGTGTAGATGTTGAGGATTTGACCAAACACAAGATGGATTCGGAGCAGATCTGGATTACTGAAGAAGCTTGCGATGTGGTTAATAAGGCGAAGGAGATGAAGAAGAATGTGTGCGCTGTTGGAACAACAGTTATGCGCACGCTGGAAAGTTCGGTTTCAACTCAAGGATTCTTGAAGCCTTTTGAAGGTTGGACTAATAAGTTCATCTTCCCTCCTTATGAATTTAGTGTCGCGAATCGCATGATAACGAACTTTCATTTGCCACTGTCGACTTTGATGATGATGGTTGCTGCATTTGGTGGTTACGATTTGACAATGGAGGCCTACCATACAGCAATAAAAGAAGGTTACCGTTTCGGTACTTATGGTGATGCAATGTTGATTCTGTAACTCCAGAGTCATGAAGATATTGGAGGCTGTTCTTTTAAGGGCAGCCTTTCTTTTTTTTGTTTTTCAATGCTTCGGTTATCTTTGTGCGAAAATAAAATCATGGCAACAGGTCCTCGAATTACAATATATACAGATGGTGCAGCCCGTGGAAATCCAGGTCCGGGAGGTTATGGTGTGGTGTTGATGTCAGGTCAGCATCGCAAGGAGCTATCGGATGGCTTCGAGTTGACAACCAATAACAGAATGGAATTGTTGGCGGTGATTGTTGGCTTGGAAGCTTTAAGGGTGCCAGGAAGTCAGGTGACCATCTATTCCGACTCTAAGTACGTCGTTGATGCAGTTGAAAAACGATGGGTTTGGGACTGGGTGAAAAAGCGTTTCAAGGGGAAAAAAAATGCAGATCTTTGGCAGCGTTTCCTTAAAATCTACGACAAACACGATGTTCGCTTTGTGTGGGTGAAGGGGCATGCTAATATTCCCGAAAATGAGCGCTGCGATGAATTGGCTGTTGAAGCATCGATGGCTCTCGGTCTGAAAAAAGACTTCGGCTATTTGCAAGCGCAGGAGTAAATATATTCCTCTCATCGTTACTCATTGAACTTATTTATACATTTGCCCGATCAATTTTACACCTATGAATTTTCTTTATCAATTCGGAATTTATTTCTATCAGTTTGTAGCTATTCTTGTGTCGCCTTTTAATGAGAAAGCCCGTTCTTTCGTGAAGGGGCAAAGAAGG
>QKCF01000069.1 GCA_003246935.1 Sunxiuqinia sp.
TTTCAGGTGAAAAGTTCCGTCAAAACCGGTTGAGGTGCCAGTAAAGGTTCCTTTTATTATAACGGAAGCTCCCGGAAGAACTTGCCCTTCATTGTCTGTAACCGTTCCTGATAATTCGTACGATTGTGCAAATACTGACGTCGCGATCAGTAGAAATGCGAGTAAAGTAAAAATTTTCATAAATATTTTTTGTTTTGGTTAAGAAATTTAAAGCTATAACACGATCAAGTATTGGTGTATCTAGAAGTCTCGATAAAATGAATTTAGATTACAAAAAGATAATATTGGGCTTGAAATGTAGCTGTTGTGATGAAGGTGTAACGACCAAGCGAGAAAAATGTTCAAAAAGAAGTTCTGTAAAATTGACAATATCGAGGTCCGCTTTGCTTTGTGTGGAATTTGATTACTGAATGAGAGGAGTTTTTATTTTTCAATTTCGCGCTTGAAAAAGTATACCGGGAATGTCTGTTCAAGGCAGGCATATTTAGTAAATCCGAGTCGTTGGTAAAGTGGTAAGTTTTCAGGTGTCGATGTTTCCAGGCAAACGGGTAAATTGAGTTTGTTATTCTCTTTGAGGATATCTTGAAGTAATTGAGTTCCGATTCCTCTTCCTTGCTGTTCTGGCTTTACACCTACAAACCAGAGATGCATAAAAGCTTGTTTTGGATGAAGCTGTTTGAATTTGCTCTCCCTGCGCATGACAGGGATGATCTTTTCGAGCCCAATAGCTCCAAATGCCAATTTTAAATCGAGCCAAAGAGAAGAGATGTTCAATTTCTTTTGATGCGGGAAAAGAATTAGGGCAGCCGCTTGCCGATTGTCGCTTAAGTATACCTTACCCCAGCGGAGAGAAATCTCAAACGAATAATCCATTAGCCGGGCGATCCTTTTCCGACGATGCCGGTCTTGCTTCACGACAAAATTCACACTCCTGTTCGCGTCGAAAGCTTCTGTAAGCAAGTTGATAACTTCTTGTTTGTCGGAAGGGGAGGCTTCAATCATTGTCATGTTTGTTTTCCCGGCGAGCCAGAGTCAATAATTCACGCTAAAGTCAGGGTTTCCGGCGGAAGTTAGTGCTTCAAAAGAAACCGACTTCACTTCTAAAGAAATGAAATCGGTTCATATTAGGAGCTTATCAAGCATTGAATACTGTTCTTCCTTAACCTTAATTTATGAATCTTGCAGGTTCGTAGTTAGATCCCTATTCTTGAGATTAAGCAATTATTCAATTTTTTCAACTTTCACATAAAGTTGGGTTTTCATCACGTCACGTACTGCTTCAGGTATACTGTCGGCCACATTTTTGAAAGCATCGCTGTCGTGAATGGTTTTGTAAGTCTCCTGAGTTTTCCAATCTCCCCGGATGAAATAGTTGTAAGTATTACTATTGTCCTCTTTGATTTGCAGTAGCTTGTACCCGCAATCCATGTAGCCCATCGAAGCAATAGCTTCGTTTAGTTTGCTTATTGTTTCTGATAGTTCATCAATCTCCATGTCTTCAGGTACTTTTAAAAGATGAACGCTGGCATAGTCAGTATCTTCGGGGTTTGGTAAATGCGAACTGTGGAAGTAGCTCAACAGCCATTTATTATTCACCTTTTTCAGGATGTAATCTTCATAAGTCAGAAAGTGAATAACCGCAGGCCCATTGGTAAAACTGGCATCAAATTCCACGATTGAACTGGCCATGTTTCCCGATACTTCTGTTTTGACAAAGTTTAGTTTCAAATCAACGGTTGCACCCTCAATCCCCTTGAATAAATTGATGAAATCATCAAGGGTATTAAACTTCATCCCGTCTTCGAAAGCCGAGAAGTCGGGAGTACAAAAAGATTTCATCCCTTCATAATCGAATTTTTGGGCTGCCGAATAGAACTCGTTGATTGCGGCTTCTGCGCTTGCCTTTTCTGAATCCAGATTGGGCTGCTGACAGGCAACGAGCGAAGTTACCATGGCCAGAAAGATGAAAAATTGTTTCATGATGAATAAGAGTTTGGTTAATAATCAGATTACGATAAATGCACTTTGATGGTTCGCATTAGGCTAATGGGACCACTGGCAAGCTTCGTGGCCTGGACTTATTCCTCCAATCTTAACTCATCGTGTTGGGATAAGATCTGTTGTTACTTTTGTTCTTCCGTTCCGTCAGCATAACGGGCAAATCTCCCTTGCGTTTTGTCCCATACTTGTTCTTTCATCGGCCAGGGCCATCCTCCAAAATGTGTTTTTTGATAGTCGGACATGGCATCTCTGATTTCTTGCTCGGTATTCATTACAAAAGGGCCGTATTGTGCTACCGGTTCTTCAATTGGTTTCCCTTGTAGAAACAGAAAAAAAGCCTCTTTACTGCCATTTGTAATCGTCGTTTTTACGTTTGGGTTTAAGGCAATCCGGCTATGTACATCGATGGTTCGGTCGTCTATTGTAATCGACTCTCCTTTGTAGAAATACAAATTTCGATTTACCTCTTCTGTTGCGTTGGGTATGGCCCAACTTGCTCCAGCTTCCATCCTGATCGTATAAACGACAACTTCATTTTTGGGGTCAGCTGCCCATGAGTTTGGAGTTGGATCCGGAGCTTTGGTCTCGTTGAATGTCCCGGCAATGATATCGATCTCCGTTAGCTTCCCGTTTTCATCTTTCGATTGAACAACCGGAATGGTTTCCTTCCAAAGCATTTTATAATGAGGTTCAACAAACTTGCTTTTTTTAGGCAGGTTGAGCCATATTTGAAAAATTTCCAATGGATTATCTTTGTCCGCATTAAGCAATGGAAACATTTCTGAATGTTGAACACCTTTTCCTGCTGTCATCCATTGTACGTCTCCTGCGGTATATCGCCCTGCACCTTTTAAGGAATCGCTATGGTCAATAACCCCTTCTTTAACAATCGTAATCGTTTCGAATCCCCGATGTGGATGGTAAGGAAAGCCCGGAATCATACTTCCGTGATACATTCTGAACCCGTCCTTAATCGTGAAATCCTGACCAATATATCTGCCTTTTAACTGGTCGGCATTGATTCCCATCTTTTCATTTCCTTTCGGATATTCATCTCTGTGATATGCGGAAAACAGAAATGGATCTTGTGCCTTCCATGGGGAACTTAAGGGTTCTACCTGTAGTATTGGAGATTGACTCATGACTGTAATTTTATGGGTTCATTGTAATTGCTTACGGACATTTGCAGGTTGTCGTTGCGGATTTCGAAGAGCGTCAGCGTCAGCGTCCGCAGGACGAAGACGGTCAAGAATGAAGCAGAGACAACGAACACCACTGCACCCGCAATGCAATTTGCAAAATGTTAGCGGTAGTTTTTTCATTTTTTCTTTCCAAATCTTTTGACAAACTCTTTGTTATCAAAAGCATACAGCCTATTGTACTCGATTTGACACGTACACGGAGAAAGTAAAGTGCTATGCCTTGTCAATAGTGGAATATGACCTAACCCATGTTCTTGCATTTTCGATGAAAAAAGTTTGTCCATGTATTCACTTATACTTAGTTCTCCTTTTTGTGTCTTTACCATTAGTTTGGGCTTATCTAAACCGATTGAATGTAGATATTTGTTTAGTTTAATCTTGGTCTCAGGCTTTCTTACTGTAAACATTATTTGAGAATCTAATTTTTTGCCAGTTAAATAGTCTGTTTTAATTTCTTCAGCATCCTTGTAAAATTTTTCATCAAGAGTTGTGCTCTCTGTCCAATACCAAGGATTTGATTTTGTTACATGTACCGATGTAAAATCGGGTGATGTTAATAGTTCTAATTTTAATCGAAATAAAACAGGTCCATATTTATTCGCCGTCTTATACTTTTTATGCAAATCAGATCCGTCAAAAAACACATGATCCCACACATCAAACTTTTTATCTTCACTATCTGATTTTTGATCTGTTTGATGTAATTCATTAGTCTCAATGTAATGTCGAGATAATAATGCTCTTTGTTCAATAAATGTTATTGATGTAGAGACAGTATTGGCGTGATATAAAAATTCTATATTTTTTTCTTTTAAAATATGATATAGAGTTTTCCCACTTATTGAGTAATCTTCAATATCCATTAATATCTTGTTCGTTTTGATCTCATTAAAATTACCGCTAACGGTCACTTGCAAGTTGTCGTTGCGGATTTCGAAGAGCGTCAGCGTCCGCAGGACGAAGACGGTCAAGAAAGGAGCAGAGACAACGAACACCACTGCACCCGCAATGCAATTTGCAATTTGTTAGCAACTGTTATTATTTCATCAAATGTTCAAAATGCGTTCTGATATCCTCAAATAAAAGAGTCTTTGTACCATCAACTGTAAGAGTATCAATCTTATTACCCCATTCTTCATCGTTAGGATTTAAGCATAACAACCACT
>QKCF01000459.1 GCA_003246935.1 Sunxiuqinia sp.
GAATCAATTGAGCGTTCAGGCAACAAAGATATCGCGAAGTCATTGTCGGGTAAAGTACCCGGTTTGATTGTCAACGACCGCGGTGGATATCCCGGTGACGGCGATATGACGCTGTTGATCCGTGGTAAGTCAACTTTGGGGAACAATACGCCGCTGATCCTGATTGACGGGATTGTAGCCGGTGATTTCTCCTACCTGGCTCCACAAGATATTGAATCACTGACGGTTTTGAAAGATGGTGCAGCAGCGATTTATGGTGCCCGTGCGGCGAACGGTGTAATTCTTATTACTACAAAACGCGGTAAAAGTGGTGCTCCAAAATTTAATTTGAGCACTTCGTATAGTTTATCTACATTTTCAGTACAACCGAAATTAATGTCTTCAGAGCAATTTGCAATATATAACAACGAAATTGCTGAAAGACATGGGAATCCTCTTCCTTATTCACAGGAAGATATTGCAAAGTATGCTGCTGGAAATGATCCAAATTATCCTAATACAGATTGGCAGGATGTGACTTTTGCAGATTATTCACCAGAAGCAAGAGTTACATTATCTGTTAGCGGAGGTAGCGATAACGTAAAATACTTCGTTAGTGGCGACTATATGAACCAAGTCGGACTATACGATTCAGGTAATCTAAATTTTGAGCAGTACCAAGTACGTTCAAACCTCGATATCAAGCTGCATGAATATCTTAATTTGGGGGTTGATTTATCAGGAAGATTTGGCGAACGAAATGAACCAGGTGTTAATGATAGTTATATTTATCAACATATATATGTCAATTTTCCGACGGAAGTGGGTATTTATCCCAATGGTTTGCCCGGCTGGGGTGGAGAAAATGGTGCTAATCCTTATGTAATGTCAAGCACTGAGTCTGGATTTATCAAGCATATTGATAATGATTTACGTGGGAAATTCTCATTCGACCTAAATTTGGATTGGATAACTGAAGGATTACAGGCAAAAGGTTTTGCCGGTATCCGAAAAATGAATTTTGATGAAAAATCATGGGCAACACCATGGACTGTTTACAGGTATAGCGAAAGTACCGATGAATATGTGTCTGAATCTGGATATTGGAGACAAGGAAACACGTCACTTTTGCGTGAAAGTTTTTGGAAGTACGATGAATTGATGTTAAACGCTACAATCCATTATGACAGAACATTTGATGAGCATACTGTAAGAGGTTTTGTAGGATACGAGCAGTTTTCATCTCAACAAAGAAATTTTTGGGCAGAAAGAAAAGATTTCCCCAGCAAAAATCATCCAGAGTTATTTGCCGGAGGGGATGACCAGCAAATATCTTATGGAACTTCAGCCGAATGGGGAAGGATAAACTACTTTGGGTCACTGTCGTATGACTTCAAAAAGAAGTATTTTATTGACCTCACCTTGCGTCATGATGGTTCAAGTAACTTTGGTGAAGGAAAACGTTTTGGAACCTTCCCCGGCGCTGCGGTTTCGTGGTCGCTTGTTTTATGGATTGGTCGAACAGTTGGTTAAATGCTTTAAAAATAAGAAGCTCATGGGCAATTATGGGTAATGACAGAATTCCGGCATTCCAATTCTTAACACGATACAATTACAGTGGTGAAACAAATGCAGCACAACCCAATTACTATATATTCGGAAATCCAGGTGTGCGCTATAATGGATACGATCCTGCAAATGTTCCCAATCCTGATATTACATGGGAAACCGCAAATATGAAAAATATTGGAGTGAACTTTGTAATATTCAATAACCGTTTGTCTGGAGATGTTAACTACTTCTATCAAAAACGTGAGGACATCTTAATTACAAGAAATGCTTCAATACCGGATGTTGCAGGTATTACCCTTCCACAGGAAAACCTTGGCAAGGTGGATAATTTTGGTTGGGAATTTCAATTGGACTGGAGTGATAAAGTAAATGAATTGTCTTACAACGTTGGGGCAAACTTTACCAATGCCAAAAACGAAGTGGTATATTTAGATGAAGCGGTAGATGTTCCTGAATGGAGAAAACGTGAAGGGCACCCAATGGATTCTTATCTTGTCTATCCAACTTTCGGTCTATTCCGAAATGAAGATGAGGTAAACAGTATGACGGCAAAACTTCCGGGAACAGTAGAAGGTGAACCAGCTTATGTTGATGTAGATGGAAACGGCCAAATTAATTCAAACGACATGGTTCGTTCGTATACTTCCAATGTGCCTGAAATTCAGTATGGAATTCATGGTGGATTGAACTATAAAGACATTAATTTCAATTTTTTATTGCAGGGCCAGGCCAAAGCAAAAATGTTGGTATATTTTGAAACCCATGGTTCCAGACCTGATTTTTTATTCGATCAAAGATGGACACCCGAAAACAGGGATGCCAGATATCCGCGTGCATTCATCCAAGGAGATAACAGTGGTAATCTCGGAGTACCCGACAATTGGCAAGGTGCCGATTTCTGGCTGCATGATGCTTCCTACCTGAAGCTTAAGGAAATTGAGTTAGGTTATACTTTTTCAAAAGATAAAATAAATGTAGGAGAACTGAAGATTTTTGCGAGAGGATATAATTTGTTAACAATGTTCTCAGAAGTACATGACTTAGGATTTGATCCTGAACTCTCATCTGTTTTTGATTTTCAAGGGAGTAAATACGCTACAATGAAAACATATAGTGTTGGATTAAATTTTGTTTTTTAAAAGATTGATATAAATGAAAAAAATTGAGAAAAATGAAAAGGAATAAATTAATATATATATTTATAATTCTTGCGCTATTCGTGGCTTATAGTTGCCATGACGTGCTTGATACAGAAGCCAAAGATGCCTTTGCAGAAGATTTAATTTACAGTGATCCGGCCCAGGTAGAGCGATTGGTATTCACGGCTTATAACAGTACTGAAAGTTGGAGTGTAAACCGTTTTCAATGGTGGGGAAGAAGATTCAACATTGAAGGTGCCTCATATGAAGCAAAATTTAATTTTATGGATTTAGATCAATATCGTATGAGAGGTGGATTAGCTGCAAATAATCAGGGAATCTGGCAGCAAAAATGGGGGAATTATTGGGATTATGTTCGTTTGACTAATGAATTTCTGGATCGTATTGATGATAGCCCGGCAATGCAGGAAGATCCCGATATGGTAAATATATTAAAAGCCGAAATGAAATTCTTGCGTGCAAACCTCTATGTCAAATTGGTAAATCTTTATGGCGGTGTTCCAATCATGGAGAATGCACTTGGCTTAACAGATGATTTCAATTTATCACGTGACAGTTATGAAGCTTGTGTTGAGTTCATTGTAAGCGAGTTAGACGAGGCAGCAGCCATCTTGCCCACTACACGTCCGGATGCGGAATTCGGAAGAGCAACAAAACTTTCAGCCTTAGCTGTTAAGTCACGTATATTACTTTATGCAGCAAGTAAACTACATGATCCGGCAAATGCACCGAGTGATAATCCATTGTACACTTACTCAAAATCATCGAAATGGCAGGATGCGGCTGATGCTGCAAAAGCCGTTATCGATTTGGTAGGAGCACGCGATCTGATTGCTGTTGCCGATGCAAAAGAATACCAGGAGTTTTTTCTTTCTCCAAATCAGGACATTTTGTTTGCACGTCCTTACGGTTCGCAGTACTATGAGTTTGGTACCGATGCCAATTCACTACCAGACCAGTGTCAGGCACCAAATGGTTATGGAGGTTGGGCATTATCTTCACCAACACACAACTATGCATTGGAATACAACATGGCAGATGGAACCACCACGGAAAATGGAACTTACGACCCGCAAAACCCAAATGCAAACAGAGAGATGAGGTACTATGCCAACCTTCTTTTCCAGGGAGCTGACTTCCGTGGGCGCCCGGTAGATTATGCGTTGGCTGAAAACCCAAGTCCTGAAACACCACATGGATTGGATTCTCCACAAGGCGGAGGTAATACTTTGCATTCGTCAAAAACAGGTTACAATATGCGTAAATTTCAGGATGAAAGTGTTACAGTTACTGGTGGAATTTCTCCTAACCGTCCATTTATTCTATATCGATTGGCCGAAATTTACCTGAATTATGCTGAGGCTCAGTATCATTTAGGAAATGAAGTGGAAGCAAGCACGTTCTTAAATAAAGTTTCTACTCGTGCCTTACAACCGGAAATTACAGCTGAAGGAACTGAACTATACGAAGCTATTAAAAGGGAAAGAAGAGTTGAACTGGCATTTGAGATGCACAACTTTTACGACGAAAGAAGATGGATGGAAGAGGAGCATTTAGGTTTTGATTTAAAAGGATTAAAATGGACCAAAAAAGCCGATGGTAGTCTTGAATTTGAGGAATATACTGTAGTTACCAGGCCATGGTGGGACAAACATTATTATTTGCCAATTCCGGCGACAGAAATTGAAAAAGCTCCTGCTTTGGCTCAAAATTATGGTTATTAAAAAGGAGACATTTATTACATTTCAAAAACTGAGACAATGAAAAACAGAATAGTATTTTATTTAAATTTTATCATTCTTGGATTAATAGTCACTATTGCCAATAGTTGTAAAGAAGATGAACTTTACAACATAAAGGAAGTAGTAATTAAGTGGGAAAATCCGGCAGATGTAATTGATGGTGTTGCATTAAGCGAAAACGAATTGAGTGCTACAGCTAATGTGCCGGGGACAATGGTTTTTACACCGGCTTTGGGAACAGTATTGCCAAAAGGCGATAACCAGGAATTGAAAGCGGAATTTACACCAAGGGATACAGATAAATATCCTACGCTTACAAAAACTGTTACAATAAATGTAGTTGACAAACTGATACCGGTGATTACCTGGGAAGATCCTGCTGTTCTGGCTTTGGGAACACCTTTAAGCGAAGAACAATTAAATGCTACAGCCGATGTTGAAGGTACCTTTATTTACACACCTCCAATTGGTACAGTATTACCTTTGGGTGAAAACCAGGAATTAAAAGTTGATTTTACACCATCGGTAATTACGCATCAGCCAACCTCAAAAACAGTTTTGATCAATGTTAGGGATGTTGTACCATTAAAATACGTTGAAAATAGCGCAATTTACACAGGAGAAAAGACCCTTGCATTTCATGTTGATGGCGAAGTTGGAAGTTTGGGCGATAATCCTGAAGCAGGATTTACTGTTCATGTTAAAAACGACGGCAAATTTGTAGACAGAGACATAGCAATTTCAGGTGTAAGCGTTGACCCGGCTGATGCTACTAAAATTGAGATAACAATTGATGAAGCGATTTATGCCGACGATAAAATTACGGTTGCCTATAATCAGGAAGGAAGTGGCATTGTATCAACCGATGATCAACCTTTACTTTCGTTTGACGCACAACAGGTAAGCATACCGGTTAGCGGAGAAAATATTTTAGACGGCAATTCATGGGCCGGGTTTGAAGGTACCGCAGGCGCCAATGCGGCTGGTTCTGCAGGATACTGGGTTGGAGCTGCTGAACCATGGCAACGTACTACAGATATGGCTGCTTCAGGTGACGCAAGTATGAAATATCTCGGTGGCTTTGACATGGCTCCATTAACCGCGGTGGTTCCCAATTTACCGGAGACCCCGATCGCCTTGAAATTCAAATAAAAATTGCTGACGTAAGTGGTTCTGATAACACACTTTACATCGATGATATTTTGTTTGATAAAGACAACAACGCCACAAACCCGCCTA
>QKCF01000488.1 GCA_003246935.1 Sunxiuqinia sp.
CATCGCGAAGATATTGATGCGATCAGGAATATGGTTGAGCTTTTTGAAGGTGACTCGTATCCGAAACTGCATGTTTTCCATCATTATAAGTCGGATGAATTTGACCACTACCTGGAATGGCTCGGGTTTCAGGCTTTGGTTGAAGAGGCTGTTCCTCAATTAACGCCGGAATTTCATCTTGCAAAAGAGCTTGAAGTTGATGCTGCTCTAGAGGACTATATCACGAATCACGATTTTGATTTAATCGCAGCCTTGAAAGAACGGAAAGGATTTTTCCAGGATCTTTTCGGAAGTTCGCATACACACGAGCTGATTCGACACTTTAATAAACCGGTTTTGATTTATCACGAAAACAGCTAAAAGCGGGAGAGCAAACGATTAAAATGGCAAGGATGTGGATTTGTGGGTCGGAACAATCCGATGAAATCGGTGATGTTTCGGCAATAGAATTTGGTGGGTAAAAAGGTCAGGTCAACCGGGAAATAATATCGGATACCGGTAGTTTGGTAGAAAAAACGAGTAAAGGGTTCAGTCATACGCCGAAGGGCAGCAGCATTCGTGTTGTCGCCCTTTTTTATGATTATTTTTTTAACGGTTTGAGGTTAGTTATTGACATTCGCTTTCAAAATTTCGTCACTTTTGCTTTCTTTATATTTGCGATAAATTCAAATGATGTTATGACTCCAAGGTACGACGAAGGATCGATTAAAACGCTGGATTGGCAGGAACACATCCGTAAACGCCCGGGGATGTATATCGGGAAGTTGGGGGATGGTACGGCCAGTGATGATGGTATTTATGTGTTGTTGAAAGAAGTAGTCGATAACTCGATTGACGAGTTTATGATGGGCTTCGGAAAGAAGATTGACGTAACTGTCTCAAACGAAATCGTCAGTATTCGGGATTACGGCAGGGGCATCCCGCTAGGTAAATTGAAGGATGTAGCCTCCAAAATGAACACCGGCGCGAAGTACGATTCAGAGGTCTTCAAAAAGTCGGTTGGTTTGAACGGGGTTGGTATTAAAGCGGTGAACGCGTTATCATCGACTTTTAATATTAAAGCATTTCGCGAAGGTGAGGTTAAAGAAATCATTTTCTCGATGGGTGAGGTTGTTGAAGAGAAAGAAGTAACAACTACCGATCAGCCTAATGGTACAGAAGTGAGTTTTGTTCCGGACGGAGATATTTTCCGTAACTATCGTTTCCGAAGCGATTTCGTGGAAAATATGATGAAGAACTACTCATTTCTGAATGCTGGTCTGACGATTTATTGCAATGGCGAACGCTACCAAAGCAAGAATGGCTTGAAAGACTTGCTGGAAGAGAACATCGATTCAGATTCATTGTATCCGGTCATTCATCTAAAAGGAGAAGATATTGAGGTTGCTCTTACGCATGGTAATCAGTACGGTGAAGATTATTATTCGTTTGTGAACGGACAGCATACAACGCAAGGTGGAACTCACTTGGTTGCCTTCCGCGAAGCCTTGGTGAAAACAATCCGTGAATTTTATAAAAAGGATTTCGATCCGTCAGATATACGCGCATCAATTATTGCGGCGATTTCGATTAAGGTGGAAGAGCCGGTTTTCGAATCGCAAACCAAAACAAAGTTGGGATCTCGCGATATTGGTCCCGATGGTCCTTCTGTTCGGAACCATGTGGTAAACTTCGTTCAGAAAGAACTGGACAACTATCTGCATAAAAATGCTGATGTCGCCGAAGTATTACTGCGTCGGATTCAGGAGTCGGAGCGTGAGCGTAAGGCGATTTCCGGTATTAAGAAGCTGGCCAAACAGCGTGCTAAAAAGGTGAGTTTACACAATCGTAAACTTCGCGATTGCCGGGTTCATTTCAATTCGAACAGTGAAAAGAAAACCGAGTCATGCATTTTTATTACGGAGGGTGATTCGGCGAGTGGTTCCATTACTAAATCGCGCGATGTGAATACACAGGCTGTGTTTAGCTTGAAAGGGAAGCCGCTTAACACTTACGGTCTGACCAAAAAAGTGGTCTACGAAAACGAAGAATTTAACTTGCTGCAGGCTGCCTTGAATATTGAGGAGAGCATGGATGATCTTCGTTATAATCGGGTGATTATAGCAACTGATGCCGACGTGGATGGTATGCATATCCGTTTGTTGTTGATCACGTTCTTTTTGCAATTTTTTCCTGAAGTTGTTAAGAAGGGGCATCTATACATTTTGCAAACTCCGTTGTTTCGCGTGCGCAATAAAAAGAAAACATTTTATTGCTACACGGATGAGGAGCGGGTATCCGCCATTGCCGAATGCGGAAAGACTGCGGAGATTACCCGATTTAAAGGATTGGGTGAGATCTCTCCCGACGAGTTTAAGAATTTCATTGGCCCGGATATTCGTCTGGAGCCAGTGTTGATGAAAAAACATGAGTCGGTGTCGCAGATGCTTGAGTTCTATATGGGGAAAAATACACCGGAACGGCAGGAGTTTATTATTGACAACCTGTATGTGGAAAAGGATGAAGTTTAACAGCAATATTTAAATGGATTTAAGGTGAGCGAAGAGGAAATTAAAACAGATCAGTCCGGTTCGGAAAAGGAAGGCAACATCACATATTTGTCGGGAATGTACCAGAATTGGTTTCTCGACTATGCTTCGTATGTGATTCTTGAACGGGCTGTGCCCTACGTTAATGATGGTTTGAAACCGGTTCAACGTCGTATCCTGCATGCTATGCGTGAAATGGATGACGGACGTTACAATAAGGTTGCCAATATCATTGGTCAAACCATGATGTACCACCCGCACGGTGATGCTTCTATCGGTGATGCATTAGTGCAGCTTGGTCAAAAAGAATTGCTGATTGACAGCCAGGGAAACTGGGGAAACATTCTGACAGGTGATGGTGCTGCTGCGCCTCGTTATATCGAAGCAAGGCTCTCGAAGTTTGCGCTCGATGTGGTTTTCAATCCTAAAACGACGAACTGGAAACTGTCTTATGATGGGCGTAACCGCGAACCAATTACGCTACCGGTTAAATTTCCACTCTTGCTGGCTCAGGGCGTTGAAGGTATTGCTGTTGGTCTGGCTTCCAAAATACTTCCGCACAACTTCGTCGAGTTGATCGATGCTTCCATTGCGTATTTGGAAGGCGAAGACTTTGAACTTTACCCTGACTTTCCGACAGGTGGTTCTGTTGATGTTTCGAAATACAATGATGGCTTGCGCGGAGGTGCTGTTAAGGTTCGAGCAAGGATTGAAAAACAGGATAACAAGACGCTTGTCATCAATGAGCTTCCCTATGGAAAGACGACAAGTTCGCTGATTGAGTCGATTATAAAGGCCAACGAAAAAGGGAAAATTAAGATCAAGCATATTGATGACAATACATCAGACAAAGTAGAAATTCTGGTGCATTTAGTTCCCGGGGTATCTTCAGATAAAACGATCGACGCGTTGTATGCAACTACTGATTGCGAAGTTTCTATTTCTCCAAACTCATGTATTATCGAAAACGATAAACCGCTGTTTCTTGGGGTAACGGAAATCCTGATTCGGAATACAAACCAGACGGTTTCGTTGCTGAAGCTGGAGCTTGAAATCAGAAAAGGAGAATTGTTGGATGCATTACATTTTGCATCGTTGGAGAAAATATTCATAGAGGAACGGATCTATAAGGATAAGGAATTCGAACAAGCTGAAAATATGGATGAGGCGGTTGCGCACATCGATAAACGATTGGAGCCGTGGAAGCCCAGGCTTGTCCGTGAAGTGGTTCGCGAAGATATCCTGAAATTGATGGAGATTCGTATGGCTCGTATTCTGAAGTTTAATTCGGATAAGGCCAACGATCATATTCGCGCGATAGAAGAAGAGATCAAAGAAATTGATTATAATATCGAGCACATCATTCCGTTCAGCATTGCTTATTACCAGCGTATAAAAGACAAGTACGGAAAAGGGAAAGAGCGTAGAACTGAACTTCGGAGTTTCGAGAATATCGTAGCAACCAAGGTGGTTGTAGCTAACGAGAAACTGTACGTTGATTACGAGGAAGGTTTCATGGGTACAAGTCTGAAGAAGGCTGAGTACGTTTGTGATTGCTCTGATATCGACGATGTGATCGTGTTCCGCAAGGATGGTACATATTTCATCTCAAAGGTTTCGGATAAGGCCTTTATTGGTAAGAATATTCAGCATTTGGCAGTCTTTAAGAAGGACGACAGGCGGACAATTTATAATGTTGTTTATCGCGATGGTAAGCAAGGTTTTATGTATATGAAGCGTTTTGCAGTTACAGGGGTGACTCGCGACAAAGAATATGACCTTACGAAAGGTACGCCGGGGTCTAAGATCATGTATTTT
>QKCF01000336.1 GCA_003246935.1 Sunxiuqinia sp.
CCTCCACCTTTGGATTCTATCCCATTAGTTTCAGCTCCTGAGCAACATCCGGAACCTCTTGAAGGATTCACGTTCGAGGGGTACCGTAATTCGGATGGGAGTGTAGGAACAAAGAATATCCTGGGAATAACAACCAGCGTACAGTGTGTGGCCGGATTAACGGATTACGTCGCTAAACGAATTCGTCAGGAATTACTTCCAAAATATCCGAATGTCGACGATGTTGTAGCTCTGAATCATTCCTATGGATGCGGAGTTGCCATTAATGCTCCGGCTGCTGTTGTGCCTATCCGCACCATAAAAAACATGGCTACCAACCCCAACTTTGGTGGTGAAGTTCTGGTAATTGGACTGGGCTGTGAAAAACTGTTGCCGGAGAGTTTATTGCCTGTCGGTAGCCAGAATACGAATAAACTTCCGTCAATTTTAGTGATGCAGGACGAACGATTCCATGGTTTTAATGAAATGGCAGAAGGGGTGATGCAGTTAGCGGAACAATATCTCAAAAAGCTAAACCAACGCAAGCGGGAAACTTGTCCTGCATCCGACTTGATTGTGGGGATGCAGTGCGGAGGTAGCGATGCTTTTTCGGGAATTACTTCGAACCCGGTAGCTGGTTTTGCAGCCGACCTGATTGTCCGTGCCGGTGGAAGCGTCATGTTCTCTGAGGTCACCGAAGTTCGCGATGCAATCCATTTATTGGTTCCCCGGGCATTAAATGAAGAAGTTGGCCTAGCACTATTACGCGAAATGAAATGGTATGATGAATACCTGGAAAAGGGCGAAGCCGACCGAAGTGCTAATCCGTCACCTGGGAATAAAAAAGGAGGCTTGAGCAACGTAGTCGAAAAGGCATTGGGATCGATCGCTAAATCAGGTTCCAGTACAATTGTTGATGTCCTTTCTCCCGGCGAGAAAATCAGAAAAAAAGGTCTGACTTTCGCGGCAACCCCGGCCAGTGATTTTGTATGCGGGACCCTTCAACTTGCTTCCGGCATGAATATGCATGTTTTTATGACCGGGCGTGGAACTCCTTATGGACTGCAGATGGTGCCGGTGATCAAGGTCGGCTCCAATTCCAAATTAAGTAATCGATGGTTTGATCTGATTGATCTTGATGCCGGGAAAGTAGCCCTGGGCGAGAAGACGATCGAAGAGATGGGGTGGGAATTATTTCATCTGATTTTGGACGTAGCAAGCGGTCAAAAGGAGGTCGCCTGCGATAAATTGGGGCTTCATAACGATCTAGTTCTTTTTAATCCAGGACCTGTAACCTAAAAACAAACAATATGCTTTCATTGGAAAATATTAAGGGGGTTATTCCCCCAATCATTACTCCTGTTGATGAACAGGAGAATGTGAATACCGGTGCTTTAAAAAGGGTCATCGAATATGTGATTGATGGAGGAGTTCATGGCATTTTTGCCTTGGGTAGCAATGGCGAGTTTTATGCCCTTGACCGCCATAACCAGCAAATAGCGCTGGAGACAACCGTTGCCCATGTCGGCGGACGGGTACCGGTTTATGCTGGTGCAAGTGCGATTACGACGAAAGAATGTGTTTCGCTGGCGGCTATGGCTGAACAGGTTGGTGCAGATGCTTTGACTGTTCTGACACCGATGTTCATTACACCCTCCGAAAACGAACTTTACGAGCATTTTAAGACGATTGCGGCGTCAACAAAACTTCCGGTTTTGCTGTACAACAATCCCGGGAAAACGACTAATAATATTTCAGTTTCATTGCTGAAAAAACTAGCGCAGATCGATAATATCGTCGGCATCAAGAATACCAGTCTGGACTTTTCGCAGACGATTCAGTATTTATATGTCACCCAAAACAACCCGTCGTTTAAAGTGCTGGCAGGAACTGATTTTTACATCTATTCAACCTTAACCTACGGTGGTGTCGGTTGTGTGGCCGGGACTGCCAATGTTGCTCCCGCACTGGTTGTCGACATTTACGAGAAGTTTGTGTCCGGTGACCATCAAGGTGCCCTGGAAGCTCAATATAAGTTGATGCCGCTTCGAAGTGCCTATAACTACGGAAGTTTCCCGGTTGTCATGAAAGACTGTCTGAACCTGATGGGGCTCAATGTGGGTCACCCGGTGAAGCCAATTGACCATTGCACGGCAGAACGGATGGACGCACTAAAAGTTGTATTGAAAGACCTTCAATTGCTGAACGAATGAATGCATTAAGAGACAAAGCCCGACTGATAATTGACGAAGCCATTGCTGCAGTTTTGCCGGAGGAGGCCGTTAAAAAAGCCCTGGCAGATATCCGGTTCAAAGGCAATATTGTGCTTGTTGCTATAGGTAAAGCAGCCTGGAATATGGCTGCTGCGGCACAAGCCGTGCTTGGCGAACGAATTAGTGAAGGCATTGTTCTGACAAAGTACGACCATTCGAAAGGAGAACTGAAAGGCTTAAAAATCTTCGAAGCCGGCCATCCGTTACCTGATCAGAATTCAGTAAAAGCTACCGGCGAGATTCTGGAGATGGTTGGAAAGCTAACGTCGAAGGATGAATTGTTGTTTCTGGTTTCCGGTGGAGGATCGGCTTTGTTCGAAAAACCGCTGGAGGGCGTTTCTCTGGACGACGGCATTTCAATAACCGGTCAGCTTCTGTCCAAAGGAGCGACGATTGTCGAAATGAATACGATTCGGAAACACCTTTCGGCGGTTAAGGGCGGGCGGTTTGCTGCCCATTGTAAGGGCGCCGGAATTTACACAATCGTTTTATCTGACATTATTGGCGACCCTCTGGATGCCATTGCCAGTGGCCCCGCTTATCCGGATATCTCAACATCGGAAGAGGCTTTGAAAATCGTTTCGAAATACAACATTGAGCTGAGTGAGAAATGCCTCCATGCCATTCGGATTGAAACTCCCAAAGCCATTGAAAATTGCCAAACGATGGTCACCGGGAGCGTCTCCGAATTATGCGAGGCGGCAGCAAAAGCGGCTCAAAAGCTCGGTTTCAGTCCCCATATATTATCCAGTTCCATCCAAAGTGAAGCCAGGGAAGTTGGCTCGACACTAGCAGCCATGGCTAAAGAAACTGTCCGAAACAACCATTCTTCGTTCACGATAAAAAGGCCCTGTGCCCTGATATTGGGAGGTGAAACAGTTGTTCATTTGAACGGAGACGGATTGGGTGGACGGAACCAGGAACTGGCATTGGCAACAGCTATCGGGATTCAGAATCTGGAAAATGTTGTGATCTGTTCGGTGGGATCAGATGGAACTGATGGCCCCACTGAAGCCGCGGGAGGAATGGTTGATGGTCAATCATTCAAGCGAATGAAAACAGCAGGAATTGATCCGGAGGAAAAATTAAACCAAAACGATTCATTCCATGCCCTCAAAGCCAGTGAAGATCTGATCATCACAGGGCCAACGGGCACGAACGTCAATGATCTGATGATGATTTTATGTGGTTAACACCAAGACGTAAATGAAAATATCGGACGCAATAACTAAATATTCAGTTTAACTAATTAAAATATCAACGTATGAAAATAGGATTTATCGGACTAGGAATCATGGGTAAACCCATGGCAAAAAACTTAATTAAAGCCGGGCACGAGCTCGTTGTTCTGGATATTAACAAAGGAGCCGTGGCCGAACTTGTTGGTCTGGGTGCAGAAACTGCCGGAACTGCAGCTGAGGTGGCATCAAAAGTAAAGGTCATCATTACCATGTTGCCAAACTCTCCGCACGTAAAAGAAGTTGTTCTGGGAAAAGGAGGCGTTATCGAGGGTGCTTCTGCAGGGGCAGTCGTGATTGATATGAGTTCTATCGCCCCATTAGCTAGCCGGGAGATTGCCGGAGAACTGGCAACCAAGGGAGTTGAAATGTTGGATGCTCCGGTTAGTGGGGGAGAACCTAAGGCTATTGACGGAACAATTGCGGTAATGGTTGGCGGGAAAAAAGAAGTATTTGATGCCAACTATGAAGTGATGAAAGCAATGGCAGGTTCAGTCGTTCATGTCGGCGATATCGGCGCCGGAAATATCGCTAAACTCTGTAACCAGGTGGTGGTTGCATTGAATATCGCGGCTGTTTCTGAAGCATTGGTTTTAGCACAAAAAGCGGGTGTTAGCCCGGAAAAGGTCTACCAGGCAATCCGCGGAGGACTGGCCGGCAGCACAGTGATGGACGCCAAAGCCCCGATGATGATGGATCGCAACTATGCTCCCGGATTCAGAATTGACTTACATATTAAAGATCTGAACAATGTTTTAGAAACCTCTCACGGGGTAGGAGTTCCACTTCCTTTGGCTGCACAGGTCATGGAAATTATGCAGGCCATTAAACAAGACGGTTGTGGTGTAGAAGACCTACGAGAAGATGGCGAATATCCAACTTGGAAGGTGAGGAATTAATTTCTGATATCCCTGATTGATTTATACAGGAATGGATTTTTAGAATAACTAAGAAAATTAATCAGACCGTTTGCAAAACTTCGCAGGCGGTCTCTTTATCTAATATTTGAACAGATCGTTTTTTGAGTTTTTCATAGTTTATTCAAATCGCTCTTGTCTGGTGTGCCCCTATTGGGGAATCACAAGGTAGTGAACTTGAAAATACCGTTATAAAAAAGCTCACCTCTGCTTGGCCAATAAAATTACAGACACCGTTTAATGAATCGTACATTACTGCTGATTTTTGAAAGATAGCTCTATAGCTGGGGCGAAAAATCAGAAGCACTAGAAAAGAATCATGATTTATTCAAGAAGAATTACAATCTGTGGAGAAAAACGGAGACGTTTTTCCCAATAAAGTAGAAGTGAAAGAATCACAGGTTGCAGTACCTGCTGGTGACCTTTCTGTCAAATATTATGGCGTGCAATCATTGCATCGATGCCTGTTTAGAGATTGGATAGGAACATTTTTGCGTTACAGTTTGGGGAAAGCGCACCGTTTCCTCGTCTAATAGGTAAGATGCATCACCTAAACCTATAACGAATGAAAATCTATCTGAAATGTATTTTTTATAGTCTTGGAATCACGCTGTTTTTCTCCACTGTCGCAGTTGGTCAAAACACGAAAGTAATAGAAGTCAAAACGAAATCAACCTCGTTGGTTTATGCGGTTGATCAGAGCAAACGCCTAATCTTTCAGTATTACGGTAAGGCTGTCGACGCGTCTGATAATTTTCTCCGACAGCAAGCTTATCCGAAACCGGATACCAATCGTGACTTTTCTTACGAAGCCTATCCAACCTTCGGTTTGGGGAATATTAACGAGCCCGCCTTGTCGGTCATTCATGCCGATGGAAGTTTAAATACAGAACTGGCTTTTGAAGGTGAAGAAACAAAGAGCCCGCAACCGGGTGTGTCAGAAACGGTCATTCTTTTAAAAGACCGGATTTATAATTTGACAGTCGAGCTTCACCTCAAAGCTTTTGAGGAAGAAGATGTGATTACCCAGTGGGCGGTGATTGGAAACCAAGAAGACGGATCGGTGCAGCTTACGCGTTTTGCCTCTTCGTTTTTGCCTATAAAAGCTGAGCGTTATTACTTAACGCACTTTTACGGAGCCTGGGCTGGCGAGATGAATGTTACGGAAGAGAAGCTTGAGAATGGAATAAAAGTGATCGAATGTAAAAAGGGTGTGCGTACCACACAAACAGAGAATCCTTCTTTCATTTTAAGTGTTAACAATCCGGCCATGGAGAATGCCGGCGACTGTTATGGCGGGGCTTTAGCTTGGTCTGGCAATTATCGCCTGGATTTTCAGGTCGACGAGTCGAAAAGGTTGAATATAACTACCGGAATAAATCCCTTTCTGTCGTCCTGGTCGTTGAAAGCGGGCGAGCGTTTCACGACTCCTGAAATGATTTATACTTTCAGCAGTCGGGGGAGAGGACAAGTTTCCCGAAACCTGCACGACTGGGGACGGAAATACGGCATGGTCGGTGGAAATAAGATACACGACATTGTGCTGAACAGTTGGGAAGGAGCTTATTTCACATTTAACGAGAATACCTTGACAGGCATGATGGATGATGCTGCCGAAATGGGCATTGAAACCTTTGTACTGGATGATGGCTGGTTTGGGAACAAATATCCTAGGAACAGCGATCATGCAGGCTTGGGAGATTGGCAAACGAATGAAAAGAAATTGCCTCGCGGATTGGATTATTTAATTGATTATGCGCATTCAAAGGGACTGAAGTTCGGTTTGTGGATTGAACCGGAAATGGTGAATCCTGAAAGTGAGCTGGCGGAGAAGCATCCGGAATGGATTGTTCAAAGTCCGGGACGCGAAAAAATTGTCTGGAGAAATCAGTTGTTACTGGATTTGTCGAATCCAAAGGTGCAGGACTTTGTTTACAGTGTGTTTGATAGTTTGCTGACAACCCACCCCGGCATTGAATGCATCAAATGGGATGCAAACCGTCATGTGGAACAGGCTGGTTCAACATTTTTGCCTGCAACGGAACAGACTCATTTCTGGGTTTCGTACACGGAAGGTCTGTATAATGTTTACAAACGGATTCGAACCAAATATCCCGATTTTGTGATACAAGACTGTGCTTCAGGCGGAGGTCGTCTGGATTATGGAGCCCTAAAATACCACAACGAATTCTGGACGTCGGACAATACCGATCCATTATCCAGGATTTTTATTCAGTATGGAACGAACTTGATTTATCCGCCGGTTGGAACAGCATCGCATGTATCGACGAGTCCGAACCATCAAACGATGCGGGTAACTCCATTAAAGTTTCGGTTCGATGTTGCCATGACCGGTCGCCTGGGCATGGAACTTCAGCCCAAAGATATTCAAGGGAAAGATCGGGAGTTTGCTATGGAGGCCATCAAAAATTACAAGCAATATGTTAGACCGCTCATTACCAATGGAGACTTATACAGGTTAAAATCACCTTACGATGAGGGAGGATGGGCTTCTCAGATGTATGTCTCAAAAGAAAATAGTTCAGTTGTGTTATTCGTTTTCAGTTTGGAGCCCCATTTGCGTGGTGTTTTCCCGACCGTTAAGTTGAATGGTCTGGATCCGACGAAGACTTATCAGATCGAGGAAATCAACATGAATGGTTGGTCTCATTTTTGGGGAGATGGTCAAACATTTAAAGCCGATTATCTAATGAATGCTGGATTGGAACTTCAGATAGGAGTCCAATATGATAGTGCTGTTTTTATACTTAAAGAGATAAAATAGACCAGGTCAATTCAAGTTATTGTAAAGGAATCAGATCGATTATGAATTCGGTCTGATTTTTTTTTGAATTCATTCAAAGCATACTCGTTGTTTCGTTGTCATTATTATGAAGTTTCATTGGATAAGTGTCTTCAGAACATGTCTATTTTTGAAAGGATGATGTTTTATGATCTCGGTGATTGTATTGATTAATACTAAAAATAAAATAATTTTATTGTGAAAATATTCTCCCGGAGAATAGCCCAAAGCCGGGGCATTTATGGCTTTGAAAATTGTAACTTACAACCTGAGACTTCAACTTAAAATTCCTGAGCATTGGACGAGAAAGGGAAAAATATATTTGAAAAATTTGTCATTCGAAAAGACCAGGATACATTTACTCACCTTTTTGAACATTATTTTAACCGGCTTTTTCAATTCGCAATGACAATGGTAAAATCAGAAATTCTCGCTGAGGAAATTGTTTTGGATATTTTTACCAAACTTTGGGGAAAGAGAGAAGACCTGAAGAAGATTACTAACATTAAAGCTTACCTATATATAGCCGTTCGAAATAGTGCTATTACTGCAATAAGAGCCAAGAAGAAGGTTGTCTTTGAGATTTTTGACAGCGCTACTGTTCCTTTGGCGGACTATCAATTGTCGGCAGAGAATGAACTTATTGAAGAAGAGATGTTTAACGATTTGAATGAGGCTGTGAAAAGCTTGCCTGAAAAATGTAAGATCATTTTCAAGCTGATCAGGGAAGATGGATTAAATCGAAATGAAGTGGCCGATATACTTGGTATCTCCGTTAAAACAGTTGATAATCAGATCGCCATTGCAGTCCGTAAAATTGCCGATCAACTAAATATAGACCTCCATAGTCCGGCCAAATCAGTTAGTTTGCTGACCCTTCTTTTTAGTGCGAACTAAATTTTAGAAAATAAAAGGAAAATCTTTTGGGGATTATCAGTCAATGCTTAGTCTTATTAATAAACGAGCATCCTGATATGGAGAAAAAGTTGGCTGAAATAATTGGAAGATACCTGATGCGTGCCGAATCGGATGAAGATAGACGCGTGTTGAAACAATGGGAGAACGATTCACCGGAGAACCATTCTTTTTTGAACATACTGAAACGGTATTGGGATAGCCCGGAAAATCCGGAACAGACGCAGGCTGCTAATCCGTACGAATGAAACCGCCGCTGATAAGTCTCATAATAAGATCCGAACAATCAATTTGAATTTCAGAAGAATTGCCGCTGTTCTTTTAATTGCTTTGTCGATTGTGTCAGTAACCGCATATTTTCTTGGTCAGCGCAACTCCTTGCCAACAAATAATCAATTTGTCATATCAACTCTTCCGGGACAAAAGAGCAAAGTTATATTACCCGATGGTACAAATGTCTGGATTAACTCAGACTCGGAACTTGAGTATTCTTCGGATCGGAATAAACGGGTCGTTCATCTCAAAGGTGAAGCTTATTTTGAAGTTACACATTCCAAAGATCATCCGTTTATTGTGAAGCTGGGAGACTGGGATATCCGCGTGTTAGGAACAAAATTTAATGTTTCGAATTATCCGGAGTCCGATATGAGGGAGGCATCTCTTTTAGAGGGGAAAATTTCCGTTGAGACTGAAAATCATAGGAACGATTTGGAAATTATACCCGGAGAAAGGATCACCTACAATGCGAAAACCAAGGATATCGTCAAACAAAAAGCTGCTGTAAAAGACGACATACTCTGGATGGATGGAGTATTATCCTTCAATAATGATTCATTTCAGGAAATCGTATTCAGGCTTGAAAAATATTACGGGGTGAGTTTTGAGTATAACCCGAATGATTTCAAAAATATACACTATACGGGGCAGCTCGATAATTTGAGTCTTCGCAATGTGTTGGAATTTATGAGTTTAACGATGCCTGTGAATTATAAAATTGAGAAAACCAAAGTAATTATAACCAGAAAATAAAGAAGGGTGGTACCCGCGCCAACGAAATACCACCCGAAGTAATTTGATTTTAGTAACAAAAATCCTAGCTAAATTATGGAAAAAATCAAACTATCAACTGCTCTGCTCAGGTCAAGGTGGTTGAAAATTTTTAGAATTATGAAACTAACAACCTGTTTCTTGTTACTGTTTATGCTGCATGCAAATGCTTCTGTTTATTCTCAAAATTCGAAAGTAACGATGAAGCTCGAGAATAATTCTTTGAGTGTAATTCTTGGGCGAATAGAGGAGGTGACTGAGTATCGCTTTTTCTATCAAAATGAACAAATTAAAGATGTCAGTCATCAGGCAATTGATGTTGTCAATGAAAACATTGACGATTTGGTCTCCGAATTACTAAAAGGAACAGAACTGACATTCAAAATAGTCGATCGCAACATTGTAATTTTCCCCAAGTCAGAGGCCGATCAGAATGTGAGAGTGCAACAAAATTTGTCCGTTAAGGGAACAGTTTCCGATTCAGCGGGAAATCCCCTGCCTGGTGTTACCGTAGTTCTGAAAGGGACATCGCAAGGTACAATTACCGATTTTGATGGAAATTATACACTTAATAACATTCCGGGTGATGCCGTATTGGTGTTTTCATTTGTTGGAATGAGTTCACAGGAAATTGCTGTTGCCGGAAAGTCGACTTTGGATGTTGTGCTTCAGGACGAAACAATCGGTTTGGATGAAGTTGTAGCAATTGGATACGGTACTGTCAAAAAGAGTGACTTGACTGGTTCAGTAGGTGTTGTTAAAGCCAATCAATTGGATCAGCAAACCAACAGCAATTTGGGAACTGCTATTCAAGGTAAAATAGCTGGTGTTTCTGTTGAATCAGCAGGTGGTGCACCAGGGGCCGGAATGAACCTTCAGATTCGCGGAGCGGGATCGCTTAATAATAATAATCCCTTAATTCTTGTTGACGATATTGCTGTAAGTTCGATGAACAATATCAACCCGAACGATATCGAATCAATACAGGTACTTAAAGATGCTTCTGCTGCAGCTATTTATGGTTCGCGTGCAGCAAATGGCGTTGTCTTGATTACAACAAAGAGTGGTAAAAAAGGAGCAGTAAAGATTACTGCCTCGGTTGATTTGGGCATGCAGGAAGTCGCCAAGACCTTGGACCTGGCTACGACTGATCAATGGACAAAGATTATAACAGAAGCTGCAACTGCTGCCGGAAACAGTGTTCCTGACATTGCATTGAATCCACAAGAGCCGGGTAAAGGCGTCGATTGGCAAGATGAAGTTTATCGGAATGCCTTGGTTCAGAATTATAGTGTCGGAGCATCCGGTGGTTCAGATAACCTGAAATACAATTTCTCTCTCGGTTACCTGGATCAGGACGGTATTGTTGATAAAACTGATTACAGTCGCCTGAATATGCGCTTGAAATCAGAGTTCCAGAAAGGGCGAGTGAAAGTTGGAGAAAGTATCCTTTTAACACAGGAAACGGTGCACGATATGCCAGGTGTTGGCGGTCAGGGAGGAAACGTTGTTGGAGCGAGCAACAGTCATGATGATTCCCAGCTTCTCCATCAAAAATGAAGATGCGATAGGTGGTTATGGCGGTGCTTCCGGATCAGTACTAGATGTTTTTAACCCGGTAGCGGCATTGAACCTGAAGAGCAGCAAAAGCGACTACTACAAAGCATTGATTAACCTGTACGGAGAGATAGAAATATTGGATGGTTTGAAATACCGATTGAGTACGGGGGTAACCTTAAACGAACACAAAAACGATAGTAAAGAAGCTGCTTACCAGGTAGGAACGTTTTTTTCGAACACCCAAAACTATGCCTATAAAAGCAGTGCAATGACAAAATACTGGCAAGTTGAAAATACCCTGTCTTATGCCAAGGAGTTTGGAAAACACTCTGTGAATGCAGTTGTGGGTTACACAACTTATAAGAATCAATACGATTCATTCTCAGCTTCCAAAAAGGGTATGGCCGACGGAATCTGGACGATGGATGCCGGTTCTGATTCTCCAACAGCAGGTGGAACAGCCTCTACAAATACCATGTTGTCTTATTTAGGTCGTGTTATTTATTCGTATGACAACCGCTATATCTTCACCGGAACATTTCGACGTGATGGCTCCTCTCGCTTCAGCGATACCAAGAAATGGGGTAATTTCCCGTCTCTGTCAGTAGCGTGGAATGTTGCTAACGAGCGTTTCTTCGAACGCATGAACCGGATAATTTCTCAGTTGAAGGTTCGTGGTAGTTACGGGAAACTGGGTAACCAGGAGATTGGAGATTATCAGTATGTGGGGGCGATTACTTCAGGAGTTAGCTATGCTTCAGGTGATCCCAATACCTTATGGGTGGGAAATATTCAAACCGAGTATGTACCAAATAATCTGAAGTGGGAAACGACCTCAACGACGAATGCCGGTTTAGATCTTGGTTTTCTGAATGGAAAAATAAATTATTCACTGGACGTATTCCAAAAGAAAACAACCGACTTATTATTAAGAGTTCCTATTCCATTGTCTGCAGGTGCAAATCAGAACCCGTATAGCAATGCCGGAGAAATTAAAAATAACGGGTTTGAGATGATGCTGAACTATAACGGGAATATTAAAGATTTCAAATTCTCGGTTACCGGTACCTTATCTCATATCAAGAACGAAGTAATGGATTTGTCGACTGGTTCGCAGGTGTTAACGGGTAGTGGTGCTACTCACGGCGGATCAGCAGTTACTTATACAAAAGTTGGCTACCCGGTCTACTCTTTTTTCCTGATTAAAACGGATGGCTTATTTAGATCTGAAGATGAAATCCTGGCCCATAGTAAGGATGGGGAACTGATTCAGCCGAATGCACAAGTTGGAGATATCCGCTTTGTTGATGCGAATGATGATGGACAAATTGATGGAAACGACCGTGTTTATTGCGGCAGTCCATTCCCGAAATATGAATACGGATTGAGATTGGAAGGAGCCTGGAAGTTTATCGACGCCAGCGTTTACCTGCAAGGAACACACGGGAACAAAATTTATAATGGTATTCGCACCTATACTGAGTCAGCGATTTACACCTGTGAATATTCCACTGATTTATTGAATTCCTATTCGTTTAATCCGAATTCTGATATTCCAAGGTTAGACACGAATGATGCGAACGGTAATGGAGTTGACAACAGCGATCGTTTCCTGGAAGATGGTTCTTATTTGAGAATCAAAACTGTTCAAATTGGATTTACTTTACCTGACAGTTGGACAAAACGTGTTGCTTTCGATAATTGTCGTTTCTATATTGGAGCAAATAACCTGGTTACCTGGACCGATTATAAGGGATATAACCCGGATATTGGTAACAGTTCTATTTCTGCAAGAGGTATCGATTTCAGACAATACCCATTAAACAGATCTTATCATATTGGATTGCAATTGAATTTTTAAGACCATAAATAACCAGATAATATGAAACTAAAATATTTTCCAACGATCATTCTTTCCATCCTTGTTTTGAGTTCGTGCTCAGACTCGTTTCTGGATGAATCGGATCCAAATCAGATTACAAC
>QKCF01000124.1 GCA_003246935.1 Sunxiuqinia sp.
TGAATAATAGATCATGAAATAGCGGGCATTTGTGATAAAATACTGGTTGCCCCAGGGGATGTTTTAGGGGATTCTCTAGTGGCAACTCACGCTCAAATTTTGATTTTAGTATTGCTAATTTCTCATTCTAATACTCCATTTTCCTTTTAATTATGGTGGTTTTTTTCTGTGATTTGTGGTGTGTTTTGCGATATATAGCTAGGACGAAAATCGTCGTTGTGAAGATTGTTTGTTTTGTAATGTGTTGAGGTTTAGTATATAGTATTGTGTGACGAATTTGTGGTGTATATATGACGAATCTGTTACTTGGTTCAGCTTGTGTTGCGGTATTTTTGTAATTGATTGTTCTTGTGGTGGATAGGTGCTTCGAAATACCGGATGGTTCGATAAACAGTCTGTTCTTCCAGCGCTCATCACTTATTTAATAACGAGCCAGTTATTTAAGTTGAAACAGAACGAGCAGCGATTGGCCATATATCGTTGTATACCTGAGTCTTCATGGAAATAATTCGTAAATATTTAATCGAGCTTGTTGCTAAGCTAAGTGGCTTGCTGTTTTGTATTAAATCGGCAAGCACTTATGAGAAGGATATTTCTCTTCTTTGGATTCTGCGCAATTGGGAGTTGGAGAATGAGAAGAAGAAAGCGAATCTATCGGAAATTCCAGATCATAGGATAAAGGCTAATCCTAATGTTCGCGAGTAAAGGCTGCGTAAAGTTACTGATCAGCCTTGTTTAATAAAGGCACTTTAGTTTGCTTAATCTTTTAATTATGAGAAAGGGAGGTAATCCTTTCGGAACCAGATGTTGATGCTATTGTGTTCCATCTCAAGGCCATCTCAAAGCCATCTGAACCATTAATTCCTATTTGTTGCCCTCTACCATTTTATAACTGATTGAAGAGTTATCGCCCCAAATTCTATCCCTCCCAGCTTCTTGTGAATAAAATTCTAATGCCAGGTTATTTCCGGCGAATATGCGGCATTGAGCAGACTTTGTTGTTCTTCCTTTTCGCTGAAAAATTCAAAGCTGTCAGCCACTTTCTTCCGATACTTTTTGATTCACTTATGGATGATTTCTGCTGCACGTTCATAGTTTCTTCGTCCTGTAATCGTGGTGTTTTTTGTGCTTTTTATTTATTTAATTTTCTGTGTATGTGTCGTTTATGTCGAATGACGAATTTGTGGTGTGTGTTTGGCGATTTTGTTAGTCGAAAATTGCAGACCTGAAGATAGTTTTGTTGTCATAAGATTTTCTAGAAACCTAAAACAATACCAGTGAAAGAAGTTATGAAGAAGAGGTGAAGTAAAAAAAATGGGAGATGCTGTCAATATCGTCCCATTGTAAAGTAGTCAAAACAACAAAAAAGATTTAACCACTTAATCGCTTAAATTTATGAATAAAATTCCAATGGAGCGGGTAGAGATATCCCGCTACCAAAAAGTTTTCAGAATTCTGAAACTTAGTACGTTTCTGTTATTAGTCTGTGGTTTGCAATCATGGGCTTCAACCACTAAGTCAAAGGAAAAGCAGGAGCAATTTGTATCAACAGGAGAAGTTGCAGAAAGCAACACGCAATCCCAACAGGAAAGTACCATTAAAGGAAAAGTCGTTGACTCTGGTGGAATTGCTCTGCCAGGTGTAACAGTTGTCGTGAAGGGAACAGCTAAAGGAACAATTACCGATACGGATGGTAATTACATTCTTACTAATGTTCCTGCAAATGGCACTTTGGTTTTCTCATTTGTGGGTATGAAAATGCAGGAGGTCAGCGTTAGCGGAAAAACAGTGATCGATGTTACTCTGGAGGAAGAGTCAATTGGACTTGATGAAGTTGTGGCTGTTGGTTATGGTACACAGTCGAAACGAAAAGTGACAACAGCTGTGAGTAGTGTTGATTCTGAAGAATTGACGCGTTCATCGTCTACAACGACTGCTGGTGCGCTGAGCGGCAAGATGCCTGGTATCTCAACCCGGGCTAAAGATGCACGTCCTGGTAGAGGTATCGACCTGGAGATCCGTAACATGGGAAACCCCTTGTATGTTGTTGACGGAGTTCCTTATGGTGGTGAAGCTTCCAGGGACTGGCTTGGTGTGAGCCGTATTTCAGGTAACGATGTATTTAACTCGTTGAGTTTGGAAGATATTGAAAGTATTTCTGTCCTAAAAGACGCAGCCGCAGCAATCTATGGTTTGCGTGCTGCCAATGGTGTTGTCCTGATCACTACAAAGAAAGGAAAATCCGGTGACAAAGTAACCGTGAATTTTAACGGATATTACGGCTGGCAAAACCTGACTCGTTTCCCGAAACTGGCTAATGCCGGTCAATATGTACGTGGTAAGGTCGAAGCAGCACAAAATGCAGGTATCGATCCAAGTACGATTTATACTCCTGAAGAGCTGGCCAAGTGGGAAGCAGGAAATCAACTGGGCTATAAAAGCTACGATTACTACGACCTGATTATGAGAAAGAATGTTCCCCAATACAATATGAATGTGAATGTGAATGGTGGAACAAAACGCTCCAAATATTATATGTCACTTTCGCATGTTGGCCAGGAAGCTACGATGAAAGACTTCAACTATAGCAGAACCAATTTCCAGGTTAACTTGTCGAGCGAAATTTTTAAAGGCTTTACCCTGGGTACGCAGACTTCTTTAAAACTGGAAGACACTCAGGATGTTGGTTTGCAAGGCGGTGACGGATATTTTTCTTCTCTTTTGGCTGTTTATGCTAATCGCCCTACTGTGGGGCCTTATGCGCACGACAACCCGGACTATATTAACAACACGCCCAACAGACCGGACTTGAACCCAGGCCTTTTTAGCCGTGATATTGCCGGTTATAAAGATACCCATACGAAGGCGGTGAACGTTAACTTTTTTGCTGAATATAAGTTTGACTTTGGCTTATCTGCGAAGTATACTTATTCACAAAACTATACTTCCCTTCTTTTCGATGGATTTCAATATACTTACGACTTGTATTCGTATGATGAGGCGAATGACGCCTATAATAAAACCGGTGGTCAAAGTGCAACCTGGAGATTCCAGACAAGATCAGAGGCGATGTCGCATTACCACCAGTTTCAGTTGAACTACTCACATACATTTGGCGAAGACCATACTGTTTCAGCCGTTTTGGGTTATGAAAGAAGTGACTGGGACAGGATGTTGACTTGGCTTGCTGCTGCTCCAACGAACAACTATATTCCGTTGAACAGCTTAGCGATCCTTACCGGTTATGGCGACGAATGGACTTACCAGGCAAGAGCCGGTTATTTGGGCCGTTTCAACTATTCGTATAAGGATAAATACTTATTGGAAGTTCTTGGTCGTTACGATGCTTCTTACCTGTATGCTCCCGGACATCGTTGGGGTTTCTTCCCCGGTGTGTCAGCCGGATGGCGTATTTCGGATGAAGGCTTTTTTGGTAGACTTAAAAGCACAGTTAATGACTTGAAATTGAGGGTTTCTGTCGGACAAACAGGTCAGGAAGCTGGAGTTTATGCATTCGGGTATCTTCCTGGATATAGTTTTGGCCGTACTGACAACAACGCGGTTGTGCCCGGATCGGTTCTTGATGGACAATATGTAACGGGTATGGCGCCACAAGGCCTTCCTGTTACAGATCTTTCGTGGGAAAAACATACCATGTATGATGCAGGTATCGATGCATCTTTCCTGAATAATAAGTTGACATTCACCGCCGACATTTTTAGAAAAGTAATTTCCGGAATTCCTGCAGGCCGCTATGATGTTCTGATTCCAAGTGAAGTAGGATATAGTTTGCCGAACGAAAACCTGAATAAAAATGAGTATCGCGGTGCTGAGGGAATGATCACCTACAAAAGCCATATTGGGGAACTAAATTACAACGTGAGTGCCAATGTAACTTATTCACGTTTTCGAAATGTGGAAACCTATAAACCTCGTTTTGGTAACTCGTATAACGAGTGGCGTTATTCAAGTGAAGATCGTTGGGGTGGAATCTGGTGGGGCTACGAAGCCATTGGACGCTTCCAGTCGGAAGAAGAAATCAGAAACTACGCAATCGACAACGACGGTCAGAATAACAGAACCCAGCTGCCAGGTGATGTTATTTACAAAGACGTGAATGGAGACGGTGTCATTAACTGGCTGGATGAAACGCCAATCGGCTATCCCGATGGCTGGTCACCGATGTTGAGTTTTGGTGGTAATATTGGCTTGCAGTGGAAAAACTTCGACCTGAACATGGACTTTGCAGGTGCAGCCATGCAGTCGTGGAATCAGAATTGGGAGCTGAGAAATCCTTTTCACGCGGGAGGTAACTCTCCGGAATACCTGCTTACCGACAGATGGCACCGTGCAGATCCTTATGACGCTACCAGTGAATGGATTCCTGGCCGCTATCCAGCCGTTCGGAACGGTACCTCGGATAACAATGGTCGCAATTCGACTTTTTGGTTGCACAAAGTGCGTTTCCTGAGACTAAAAAATGCCGAATTCGGGTATACCCTGCCTAAATCATTGCTTACCAAGACAGGCTTATCAAAAGCCCGGTTTTACGTTAGCGGATCGAATTTATTCTCGATCGATAATGTTCACCAATTCGGAATCGACCCGGAAATCCAATCGGGCTCTGCAGTGGTTTATCCGCAGCAAAGAACAATAATGGTCGGGTTCAATTTAACATTCTAAACTTAAACGATAATCATGAAAACTAAAATATTCTTATTATTGATTTTGTCGGCAACTCTCTCGATGTTTGTGAGTTGCGATAACGATGGATGGCTGGAAAGGACGCCTAAAAACCGCATCAGCGATGATCAGCTTTGGGGCGATCCGAGCCTAATATTAAGTTTGCTGTCAAACTACTACGACCGAATTCCGGGTGATGTGTTCAATACCTCGGCCGATTGCCAATTGGACGATGCCATGTTTTCGGGACACAATGATGGCAACTGGGTGAACGATTTTCAATTTGGAGACGATTACGGAAGATACTGGGATTATGGGTTTATCCGCGATATCAATTTGGCTATCGAAAACCTGGAACAATACTCTTCGCTTTCAATAGAGGAAATTCAGCAATTTAATGCAGAGTTGAGGTTGATCAGAGCGATGGTGTATTTCGAATTGGTTAAGCGAATGGGAGGTGTTCCTTTAGTAACTGAGCAGTTGATTTACGCTGGTGGAGGCGATGTTGAATCATTGCAGGTTCCCCGCTCGAAAGAGGAAGAAATCTATGATTTTATCTACGACGAAATTCAGGATATCAAAAGTAATTTTACCGAGACCGAGGACAGCAAGACAAGGGGAAATAAATATATTGCCCTGGCATTACAAAGTCGCGCTATGCTTTACGCCGGTTCGTTGGCTAAGTATAATAATCTAATGAGTTCGCCGATCACGTTACCTGGAGGTGAAGTGGGTATCCCTGTAAGCAGAGCTGATGAATATTACCAAAAATCGCTAGATGCTTCCCAGGAAATTATTGAAAGTGGAAAATACAGCTTGGACGCCGATTTCTATAACTTGTTTATGGACAAAGCTTCTTCTGAGATTATCTGGGCTAAAGATTATTCAAGAGCTGCCGAAAAGCTGAATTATTTCACATACGATAACGTTGTAAGAAGCCTTCGTACCGACATTGAAGGGTCATCAATGGTGTCTCCATCGTTGAGTCTGGTTGAAAGTTTCGATTACCTGGATGGAAGTACAGGAAGCTTAAAAGACAAAGATGCAAACGGCAACTATAAAATTTACAGTGAATTAACTGATATTTTTGCCAATAAGGACAGACGTCAGTATTCGACTGTTGTTATTCCCGGCAGCCAATTCCGTTCTACAGATGTAGATATTCAAGCAGGTGTTGCTGTATGGAATGGCACGGGATACGATTTGAACACAGGAGACCTGGGAAGTACTTATGACGATGGCGGAGAACTGACCGGCTTGGATGGTCCATTCAATGACGCCCAGTTCGTAAGCAACACCGGTTTTTATCTTCGTAAACTTGTTTCTGAAGACCCTGATGCCGGTATTCGTCCGACACTTGGCGAGAACTGGTGGCCAAGGTTTCGCTTGGGCGAAATCTACCTGAATGCCACAGAAGCGGCTTTCGAATTAGGAGAAACAGGCATCGCATTAGACTATAT
>QKCF01000399.1 GCA_003246935.1 Sunxiuqinia sp.
CAACAGGTGATGTGGGCCGGATGGGTTGATCTGGAAAAGCAACTAACACACCTTATCGGGCACTGGAACTATGAGCCGGGAACGGTGAAACCTGTTTATGTGGTTTCAGGCGGCGACCGGGTTGAACTGTTTGTCAACGGAAAATCGCAGGGGATGGGGGAGAACTCTTATCGCTTCCTGTACACCTTCCCGGACATTCATTGGGCAGCCGGCGAGATTAAAGCGGTTTCCTATAACCAGGAAGGAGAGGTGGTTTCCGAAGATGTGATCAAGACTGCCGGAGCACCTTATGCCATTCAACTGACTGCCATTGAATCACCTGTTGGCTTTAAAGCTGATGGAGCAGACCTGGCCTTAGCGCAGGTAGAAGTGGTTGACAAAGACGGACAACGTTGCCCGATTGCTTTAAATGAAATCAACTTCGACCTGAGTGGCGCTGCCGAGTGGCTTGGCGGTATTGCTGAAGGGCCGGATAACTATATCGGTGCAACAACTTTGCCGGTTGAATGCGGCGTAAATCGGGTTTTGATTCGCTCAACCACCAAGGCTGGTAAAATCAAGTTGAAAGCATCAGCAAAAGGGCTGAAGGACGCCGAAATCCAGTTCGAAACAGTTCCTGTGGAAGTTGAACATGGCTTGCGAACAGACTTGGTGGCCGAAGGCTTGCCTTCAAATTTGGAAAAAGGGCCGACTCCGTTAACGCCCTCTTTTATTCCAAGCCGGCGTTCAATTCCGATTGGATCCGCAACAGCAGGGGCAAATTCAGAGATGGCCGCTCAGAGTTACGATGATAACGAGATGAGTGAATGGACAAACGACGGGCGCTTGTCAACCGGTTGGATTTCTTACCAACTGACGGAGAAAAGCCGGATTGATGAAGTTAGCCTGAAGTTAACCGGCTGGAGACGCCGTACCTACCCAATCGATATTTATGTGGACGACACCAAGGTTTGGTCGGGAGAAACGGAAAGAAGCCTGGGCTACATCACGATTCCGCTGAAGCCAATGGAGGGGCAGACCGTGACGATTAAACTAACCGGATCGGGCGTTGAGGCAGACCTGTTTCAAAATATGATTGAACTGAACGGCAATAAAGAACTGGATGGCTTCAAAGATCCGGAAGATCTGAACACCGAGGGACAACTACGGATTATTGAAGTAGAATTCCTGCAAAATATAAATCGTTAAAGAAATAACAGTGCTTGGGTTTGTACTACCTGCTAATTGACTGCAGATCGTGCAAACTCAGGCGCCCCACCTGCCCCTCGTCTGATCGCTGGCGGAGACGAGGGATAAGCTTGTTCTTCCCGATTGTATCGGGACAAGCAGTTTTTAACGAGATTACACAGGTTATTGCATGAAGAGTCCTCCGCCAGCGGAATCTGTGATTCATGCTTTGTTTGGAACAAAGAAACAAGCTGAGAAATTGTAGGAGTTCCGTAGGAACGGCAACTTTGTAGAAAAAGGTAATTTTCGACGAATAAGAGCTCCATAGGAGCGAAACCTGAACAAACAAGCGTGCAGGTATCGCTTCTACGGAGCTTAATTTTTTCTTGTTGTCGATTAGTCTGCAAAGATCTCGCTCCTCCGGAGCTGAAAATGAAATCTTCGGAAAGCAACAATTAAACTGAAAATAGGAGTGTAGCCATTAAAATCGGTGTTTCCGGGCACGCTTTACAAAAGCGCGCCAGCGAAGGATAAGTCGTTTTAAATGACATTACACAGGCTATTGTGTTAAGGATCCCTCGCTAGCGCGAATCTGTGATTCGTGCTTTGTGTGGAACAAACAAGCAAGCTGGGAAACCAGGGCTTGCTTTGCAAAGGTGCACCCCCAATGGCGTAGGCTTATTATTTCAATTGGACGGGTAATCTCCCTCTGCTTTTTGTATTTTCCGACAAACAAATGGGTTCAATTTTTCGTAATTATAACGACATATTTCCCGGAGATATAGGACATTCATAGGGGGCTGGTGAATAGTGATTTATGTGAATGTTCCCGGTGTGAGAGGGGAAGCATTACAACATTGAGTCTTCACGTTCAAAACAAACAGCATGTTTACGAAAACTAAAAAGCAAGGGAAGCGGATTGCTGGCAAAGCGCTTGGTATCCACTACTTACATGGGGGCAATGCGTGCTACTCTCCGTTTAAAGGAGACAAGGGCATTCAATGTTCCGGTGATCGATTCGACTATATTGTTGAATGGCAAGCAAAAAAGGAGATCCAGCAACAGTCGTTAATGAATAGTCTTTACGTTTAAAACGTTAGCAGGAAACGGGTGAGGCTTTAGGATCATAAACTTCTTTCGAATTAAAGATATTGCAATGTAGTTGGTATATGCAATTCTTTAAAATCTGACTGGGAATCGTTACCGTTTAATTAATACACATTACGGTTATGAAAACAATTTTAGTACTTACAGATTTTTCAGAACATGCCTTTTATGCATTAAAGGTAGCTGCGAATATTGCAAAAAAGATCAATGGAAAAATTAATCTTGTCCACGTTTATCAGCATCCTGCTTTAGGGGAAGAATTTAGTTATTATTATACTAAAGAATATTATGAGGAAGTCAAAGCTGATGCTAATAAACAGCTCGATCAACTCCTTAATCAAAGCTTTTTGAAAGGTGTTAGTGTTGAGAGGCACGTTGTTTCCACTTCAACATTTGCGGATGTATTAAACAATGTCCAATTTAAAAATCCAAGTCTAATCGTAATTGGTGCACATGGTCGAAGCGGCTATAATATGTCATTTATCGGATCAAACACCGAAAAAGTTGTAAGACTTTCAGATGCACCGGTGTTAACCCTGAAAAATGAAATTGAGGATTTTAAAATCAATCGAATGGTTTTTGCATCAAACTTTCTGGATGAATCCTATCATGCCTTTTCGAGGATTAAATTCTTTGCTGACCTGTATAATGCTCACATCGATTTATTGAAGGTCGTTACGCCCAAAGATTTTGAAACAACGCCACAAAGCCTGAAATTGATAGGTGACTTTGTTCAGGAATTTAAACTTAAGAATTACAGTGTAAACATTTTCAATGATCACGACATTGAAAGTGGAATTCTAAACTTCTGCGATAGAACAGATGCAGATTTAATTGCAATAGCAACCCATGGCCGAACAGGCTTTGCTCATCTTATTAATGGAAGTCTGACAGAAGATATTGTCAAACAAGAATTTAAACCTATTTTAAGTGTTAAGATGAAGAAATCTCCGGTCGGTACGTCCAAAAAAGCCGATAGCAAATTAAGCACTTTTAATTGGGGAGCTGAATGATAATGCTTCCGGTTGGGAACCGGGTGGAATTGCAATAATATTGTAGCACAACATTAGCGTTCGCAAGAGAGAACCGGAATGTAACTTAACTGCCCCTCGTTATAGTAACACGAAGACGAGGGGCAGTTCGTGTGCTATTTTGTAAGAGCGCATAAGTCTTGTTCTAAACGAATGACCCACTCCGGCCCTCCCTGTTTCAGGGCGGAAGATTGCGACCGCGTCGGAATGGGAGGGTCTAATAATAAGAATACAAACAACGGCTCCCCTGTTTGCGCCCCACCTGCCACTCGTCTGAACGCTCGCGGAGACAAGGGGCAACTTTGTTCGTCCCAATCGTATCGGTACAAGCCGTTTTAGCGACATTTCACAGGCTGTTGCATGAAGAATCCTCCGCCAGCTGAATCTGTGATTCGTGCGTTGTTAGGAACAAAGAAACAAGCTGAGAAATTGTAAGAGTTCCGTAGGAACGGCAACTTTGTAGAAAAAGGTAATTTTCGACGAATAAGAGCTCCATAGGAGCGACACCTGAACAAACAAACGTGCGGGTATCGCTCCTACGGAGCTTAATTTTTTCTTGTTGTCGATTCGTCTACAAAGATCCCGCTCCTCCAGAGCTGAAAATGAAATCTTCGGAAAGCAACAATTAAACTGAAAATAGGAGTGTAGCCATTAAAATCGGTGTTTCTGGGCACGCTTTACAAAAGCGCGCCAGCGAAGGAAAAGGTTTTGTGCATGTTCAAACCGTTTTATAAAATGAGTTATAAACTCATAACTGCTTAGCCCTCGTTACCGCTCGCTCAAACGAGGGGCAGGCGGAGTAATCCTCAGTTGGTTGATTATGCCCGCAACTTTGGCTGGATCTAAGCTGTAAAATGACCCCGCTTTTGGTTGTGGTTGCATACTGGAGGTCAGACTGTAGTGAATAACCCCTGGTTTTTTGTGGATCAATCCTGATTTTTTCGAAAGAAATCAAACGTAAAGCCCGCAAGAGGATGATTTCTACGGAAAAAATCAGACG
>QKCF01000273.1 GCA_003246935.1 Sunxiuqinia sp.
TAGAAAGTAAACAATCGATGGGGAAATTGCCATACCTGTCGCCAAAACCTAAACCGGTTCCTCCGCCCGGGCAACTGTATGAATTCCTGTCGAAGAAAGCCACACGGTTCTTTTTACTGGCAGCAACCATCATCGCCGCAACACAACCGCCCATCCGGTTATCTTTAAAGTGAAGACCATCTTCCGGTTTAGCATCACTAAGGATTACAGCAACAGGCTGCATTTTCAATTTTAAAGCATCAACAAGTTCACTTTTCATAGTTTAGGTGCCTCCTGTTTCTAAAAATACAGATATTCCATGTTTTCCCGAAATTATTCCTCGGAAAAGAAAATCGCCAGTTTAAGGGGCCTAAACAAACGTTTTTTTATTGATTTATAACGGTAGATAATGGCGCGTTGTTAATCTACAATAGCGTTTCTCCTATCTACAATTTCATTTCTCTTATCTACAATGAAGGTTTATTGTTCAATAAAGGCTATTTTTGACTGTCGTGGTTGCTTAAAAGCAAAAACCAATGGTAAATTTGAGTTTTTGCTTTTCTGATTTCTGCGACAACAATCAGCTGATAAACATACCATGCTACCAGACGCCGGAAACAGGGGCATCACAAAATTCGCAGTGCCCGTTTTTCAGGTGATTTTGCATGATTCGGTAGCCCTTGCGCTCCACAACAAGCTTATGGCAATTGGGACAGATCGTATTTTCGGCGCCTAAGCCGGGAACATTGCCAATGTATACATGATGCAGCCCTTCGGCCACAGCAATATCGCGGGCACTTTGTAAAACAGTTACAGGCGTTGGCGGCAATTGCGTGAGTTTATAGATAGGATGGAAGCGGCTGAAATGCAAGGGATAGTTTTCAAATCCATTTTGCACCAACCAGCCACACATTCGTTTGATCATATCCAGATCGTCGGTCCATGAAGGAACAACCAGGTTGGTGATTTCGAGCCAAACACCTTCGTCTTTCATTGTCACCAAGGTATTCAGAATGGTGTCAAGCTTCCCGGCATTTAGTTTCAGGTAAATTTCATTGCTAAACGACTTCAAATCAACATTCGCTGCATCCATGACCTTACACAATTTTAATAGCGGATCGCGATTAATGTAGCCAGCCGTAACCATCACATTTTTAATCCCGGCTTGTTTAGCCAGAACAGAAGTATCGTAGGTGTACTCGTAATAGGTGATGGGCTCGGTATAAGTATAGGCAATTGATGCACAATGATTATCGATAGCGGCCTGCACAACTTGCTCTGGCATCAGATCCTGGTTGTCGGTATCAGCAGGGCTTTTCTGCGAAATTGTCCAGTTTTGGCAATTCAGGCAAGCCAGGTTACAACCGGCCGTAGCAATCGACAAGGCTGTACTCCCGGGAAGAAAATGTAGCAAAGGCTTTTTCTCAATCGGATCGATATGAACGGCACATGGATTTCCATAAGCCATCGAATACAACACTCCACCCTTATTGATCCGGTTTCGGCAATCACCGGTTTCGCCTTCCTTAATATCGCACTCATTAGGGCAAATCAAACAGCGAATTCCCTTGGGCGTTTCGGTATAAAACTGCGCTTCATGCGTCCATTTTTCTTTAATTCCCGAAGACGAATCTTCGCCGCCAAAAGCGTCGGCTCCAGTATATGCTATTCCTCCTGCTCCCATAACCATTGTCTTCAAAAAAGCGCGCTTGGTCAATTTCATTTTCAGTCTAACCCCCTTTTTAAGCTACGATTTGCCACTGTAAAAAGATTCGCCCTGGGCAGCATTCAAAGCCCTGCCGCCACTAAATCCATTCAATGCAGCGACGATTAAACAGGTAATTACCAAACCTAAGCGGGGTAACAAAATGATGCTTGCCAGGAATGCTCCAAACGCTGAGCCGAGCAGATCGATACTATAATTAAGACCGGATGTTTGGGCTAAATCGGAAGAACGCAGTTGCGAAGCCAGGTAAAACTCGAAACCGATCGCGAAAGCTAAAAGAAACACTAAACCAAAGAAAAAGAATTGTAATAGCACTCCTTGTCCGCCGACGGAATCAACCAATTCAATCAAAAAGGGGACAAGTACTGCAAAGCCGGCCAGGAGAAATTGAAGCAACGCATAATTTTTCATCCTGGGAACCCGGTTCAATAAGCTACCAACAGCCAGTCCTCCCATAAATACAGCAAAGAACAGTGCCGTTGCCAAATAAAGGCTTCCAAAGAAAACCTGGTATGCCAGCATCAGACACAGCTCGAGTGAGGCGGCAGAAAAACCGCCGGTGTAAAGTCCCAAAGAAACCGGATCCAAACTAAAAAGGAAGATCAGAAAAAGCACAAGAGGAATAGCAACAAGCAGCGTATAGCTGGTACCAAAATGGCTCAACCAATATTCGGTGTGCTTAATGAACATATAAGGGTGAAAATCGCGATTCAACTCAACAGAAGGATCTACCTTCTTAATTTCCGCTTCAAGGTGCTCCGATCGCTGTTCTAATAAAAAGTCATCCAGATAATACAAATTCACATACTGATTGTCGATTCCCTTTCGATCAACGAGTTCGGTAATATTTCGCGATAACTCATTCGAAGAAGCAAGAAAATAGTTCTTTTCGCCAAGCAAGACCAGCTCATTCGAGAAGTACTTCCCCAACGTTTTCCAGAGAGAAGCCGCTTCCTGTAACATATTCGCTTCTGCGTAGTTCATTGTGGAAGGCATGGCAACCGACACAATCGTTTGAGGCAAACAATGCTGCTTCACAATCCGAAAGAATTCTTCCGTATAAAACCGATTAGCCCCCAAAGTTGAAGGCGGAGGAAGATTCATCAGGATTACATCAAACTTGTTATCGGTTCGGGCCAGGAAAGTACGAATATCCGAATGCACAAATTCGACGTTTGAGAAATCCTGCTCCTTCCCTATTTCATCTTTCCAATACTTATAAACCTCCGGATTCGATTCGAGATAAGTGATCTTTTTAACCTGATACTTGTTGATTTCCTGAATCATTCCGGAAATGCCGCCCGACAATAACAATACATTCTGAGGTTTTTTATGCTGGATCATCGCAAAATGCACCGCTTCCTCATTAGCCATAAAATTGCCCGTGTACATTTGCAGACTATGGTTTTCGTAAAAGTTGAATTGATCAGCCTGTCGGGTAACAATAAGATTTCCATAAGGAGTACTCAAGTTTCGAATGATCTTCTGACTGGGATAAAGCCATTGTTTGATAGCGGTATCCGGATTCAAAAAAAAGATTGTTAATGGAACAACGACCGCACTAAACATCAAAATTATTCGCCTGTACTTATTTTCACAAATCCAACTGCTAACCACGAATACCAACGCTGCCGTAATTCCGAAAACCTGGGAACTATTGAAAAAACGACCTAAAATAAAACTGAAAAGCAGTCCTCCAAACAAACTTCCCAAAGATTCCCAGGCATAGGCCTTTCCTATCTGGTTCTGATTATCAGAAAGGGAGAAGCCTGTAGAAAACAAGGTAAACAGATAACCGGAAAGAAAACAAACCGGATACAACAAAAGAAACGCACCAATAACAGCGTTGCCAACACCGGTAATCGTTCCCGGCGGGAAAAGCTGACTTTTCAACCAATACAACATGGCTATTAAAATTAAAGGCAACAACGCCAAAACCACCAGCATAGCCATGGCACGAAATATTGAAAATCCTTTGGGAATACCGTTTTTGCCAGCATAAGCTCCCCATCCCGTCAGTACTAACCAAGCCGACATGACAATTCCGAGAATCAGCTCGTTTCCCGCCATCACACTCATAAACTCGCGGATGAAAACAACTTGATTGACGACCGCCAAAAGCCCAAGTAAGAATAATAAAATACCAAAGTTCGGGAACGCTTTCGAACTGAACTCGGTTAACAAAAGAGCCTGATCGCTAGCAGGCTTCTCTTTTTTTAGAGTGAAATAGTATTTCCAATGCCACGACAAATGAAAAAAAGCAATGATGACCATTCCTATTCCCAGGGAAACATGCCACTGCATCAACTGATCGTAGTGCGGAATTTCAAGTTTGTAGTTTACCTTAACGACACTTAACAGCCCCAGTAGCCCGGAAACCAAGAAAGTAACCAACAGCAAAACATTCCAAAACTTACGATGTGATCGGCTGTTATAAATTCCCCACCGGGTAAATAAAGAGCTGATTGCATAAGCCAGCAAAATGATCACTGACACCGGCAACAATGGATAGGCTATATTCATTACGGAGCCTCTAAGATTTCATGTTCGCTGAAAACAATAGCCTGATAAG
>QKCF01000168.1 GCA_003246935.1 Sunxiuqinia sp.
TTTACCCCTAAGGTATCATCTTCCCGAAGAAAAATCTTGATTTTGTCCCGGAAAGGTAAGCCGGGAATGCCTGCTGCTTTGTAGGCTGCTTCTTTGATACACCAAAACCACCCGAGCCCGTCATGGATTGATTGTGCCAGTTCTAACTCTTCGGTGCTCAGGTATTTTTTTTCGACCCGAGCGAAGTTGCGTTCCGCTGCTTCAATGTCAAGCCCTGCCATTTTGTCGCGGCACAAAAAAATACCAACCAGGTTTGATGAATGACTGATCGATATCGAATGATACTGGGGATGGTTGATACACGGTTGGCCGATTTTGTTATAAAAGAACTGTTCTTGGTTACAGTTGGCTGACATGTACAGTAGGCGAACCGCTAACCATTCTTTTTGCCGTTTGGGGTGTGTTATCTTTTGAAAAGTCGGGTCTTTTGCGAATTCCTGAGCCAAGGCGATAATTTGCTCCAGACTCTCGCTTATTTCCCAAAGCAGGAGAAATCCACTTTCGTTTTCTTCACTTTTGATTAACGGCATCAGTGTATCGTTTTTAATCCCTGGTTTCTCTGGTTAATTTGAATTCAAAGATCCAGAAAGCATTATTTCCAGCGGAAGGTTTCGATCATGTGCATAACGTCAGGCTCAAGAAAATCGATTACCGGCTGAATACTGTCGATATTGGGGATTTCGCGAATATAAAATGCACCTCTCAAAAAGTGCTTTGAGCTGTCTGTTAAGTAAAACTGTAAGGGAGAAGCGGCATTTCCTTGGATTTGGTAAACTGTTCCGTAAACCTTATTCGTTGGATCAAGGTAAAGTTGCTCGTTTATCGCATCGGCTTTGATTGTATGATCGTAGGCTAATTTACGCGATTCTTCAATGTGCGTGTTTAGGTCGCCTTTTAAATCGACATAAGTTAAGTGGATGTCGGCTTTGTTGGCTGGAGTAACAACAGTTACCCACTCCTCACCTGTTTTACGATCTTTGGTGTATTGAATTTCCGAGTAATCGGCGATGTCGAAAGAATAGGGGAGTTGTGCAGTAATCGGATGAAACGACTTTGGAGGAAAACTTATTCGAAAATAACCTCTTGGTTTTGGAATGTAGGTGTCGCCGCACGCATAGAGAAGCAGGGCTATTGTCAGAAAGAAGATCAGTTTTTTCATGGTCTTGTCGCTGTCTTTCAGTTTATTTCTACTTTGATCTTTTTGATTCTCCGGTTGTCAACGCTGTCAATAGAGAATACAAAATTTTCACAGGTTATCCGGTCATTCAACGTCGGGATTTCGCCTTTAAGCTCTAATATTAAGCCGGCCAAGGTGTCGGCATCACCTTTGTGAGCATCGAAGACATGCTCGTCGGCTCCTGTTATTTTGTAAAAATCGTTGAGCAATACCTTCCCGTCAAACAAGTAAGTCGTATCGTCGATCTTTGTGAAGTAGTTTTCTTCTTCGTCAAATTCGTCAGCAATATCACCTACAATTTCTTCGAGAATATCTTCAAGTGTAACGATACCCGAGCTACCGCCGTACTCGTCGACAACGATAGCCATGTGTACTTTGTTTTTTTGAAAATCTTCTAAAAGGTCGTCAATTTTTTTTGTCTCCGGAACATAGAACGGCGGACGGATGATCGATTGCCACCTAAAATTTTCTCCATTGTGAATGTAGGGCAATAAATCTTTGATGTACAAGATCCCCCTGATGTTGTCAAACGTTTCAGCATATACAGGTATGCGGGAATAACCAGACTCGTTGATCAGGCTAATTACGGTAGAGAACGATTCTTTGATGTCTATTGCGTCAACATCAACTCGGGGGCGCATAATTTCGACGGCGTTCTTATTGCCGAATTTTACAATTCCTTCGAGTATGTCTTTATCTTCCGAAATCTCGTGATCGGCCGTTAGCTCCAATGCTTGCGATAACTCGTCTACCGAAATGTTCTGCGAATGCGTTTGAACGCGCTTATTCACAAAAGAAGTCGAATAGATGAGTACTGCATTGAAGGGGCGGAAAATGCTTTCCAGAACGTGCAAAGGGATCGCCATCACGCGGGCCACACGCATCGAATATCTGGTTGCGTAAACTTTCGGTATAATCTCACCAAAAAGCAGGAGAAAGAAGGTGATGATAATGATCTGGAAAATAAAGCCTAAAGTTTGGGCCTGTGAGAAGTCAATGATCGTATCGGTCGCATAGGATGAAAGAATTACGATGCCCACGTTGATAAAGTTGTTGGCAACGAGTATGGTCGCCAGCAATTTCTCCGGGTTTTCCAGATTGTGCAAAATGTAATGACTCTTGCGTTCTTTTTGGCTGTTCAATTTTTGGCGGTCTTTAGGGCTTAACGAAAAATAAGCTACTTCAGATCCTGAAATTAAAGCCGAAGAAATCAATAGTAAAATAATAAAAATGAGGCTTATAATAGCCGATCCTGTCAGGGGGAGGAAATGAACTTCCCCTGACAGTGATAAAAAATAGGGTAACGGGTCTGCTTCCAATTAGTTTTGAATTTGGTTACTAAAATGGCAGGTCGTCTTCTTCAGATGAACTAAAGTCCGGTTCATTAACCGATTCTGCCTGTTGATTGCTTGGTGCTGAAACTTGCTGTCCCACTGCTGCTTGTCCTCGAGGAGTTAGCATTTCAAGGTTGTCAGCATAAATTTCAGTAGTATAGCGTTTATTGCCATCCTTGTCATCCCACGTACGAGTCCGGATACGGCCTTCAATATACAATTTATCTCCTTTGTGTACGTATTGTTCGACAACTTTTGCCAGTCCTCGCCAGACAACAATATTATGCCATTCGGTGGTTGTTACCTTTTCTCCGTTTTTTGCGGTGTAACTCTCTGATGTAGCTAACGAAAAGTTCGCGACTGCCACGTCCTTGTCCAAATGTCTTACTTCGGGATCTTGTCCAACGTTTCCAATTAAAATAACTTTATTTACTGACATACTTCATAATTTAAGTTAATAAGACTCAATTTACGAAATCAGATGGTTATCTGATATATACAAAGGCACGAATTTTATGAACGATACGTTTTACGTGACGAAATGCAACTTTCGCTATACGAACGAACTAAACCCAGCCCAGTTGTGTTAATTTTTGCTCGACTGGCTTGGGAACAGCAAATTTAAAAATATCTTTTTTATCTACTCTGATTAAATTCTCAGTTCCTGGTTTTTCTTCAGTTTGTTTTAGCTGTATGAAACGATAGTGTATGTGTTGATGACTTAGCACCTGTTTTTGCCAGGTGCTTACTTCAAGCTCGGTATTGTTCGTAACTTCGGTAAAACGATCAATTTCTTTTAGTACTTGGTCTATTTCTGTTTTTTGTTCGGTTTCAACAACAGGAAACTCAAACAAGTTTCTCCAGATATCATTCTTCGTTCGCTTTTGTAAGTAGGTGTGGTTTTTGCCTGTTAATATTATATAGTTGAAGTAACGGTGCTTGATTTTGATCTTGCCTTGCTTTACCGGCAACTTATCGATCTTGTTCTCCTTTAGAGCCATGCATGTTTCGTTGAAAACGCATTCCTGGCAGTTGGGCTTTTGGGGAGTGCATTGTAAGGCTCCGAATTCCATCATGGCCTGGTTGTGGAGTCCTGGATCTTTTTTATCAAGCATCTCGCTTGCCAGTTCTTTAAAAAGTTTTTTACCATTGGTGCTGTCAATAGGAATGTCAATTCCAAACAAACGGGATATGAACCGATAAACGTTTCCGTCGACAACAGCATAGGGCAGATTAAATGATATTGAAGTAATGGCGGCAGCTGTATATTCACCAACACCTTTCAATTTTATAATACATTTATAGTCGGAGGGGAAAATGCCTTCGAACTCATGTGCAATCGTTTTGGCTGCATGATGCAGGTTTCTGGCACGGGAATAATAGCCCAAGCCCTGCCATAATTTCAAAACATCATCTTCAGATGCATCTGCTAAAAGCTTGACGTTTGGATAAGCGTCAATGAAGCGATTGAAATAGGATAATCCCTGATCGATGCGGGTTTGCTGTAAGATGACCTCAGATAACCAGATGAAGTATGGATCAGTTGTTTCCCGCCACGGAAGATGTCGTTTGTTCTGAATGTACCAGCTATGTAATGTCCCTTTTATCTCCTCAATATCCGCCATAACTATTTAGAATCTACGTGAATTGCAAAAATAATTCAATTCATTTGTTTCTAGTTCTCAAATAATTTTTATTTTTGCACACCATTTGACCCGATTTTATAATTTATTGAAAACTAAATAATTTTAGAGATGACTAAAGC